>JBBRUN010000211.1:0-8809 GCA_038247765.1 Gemmatales bacterium
AGCGGCTCATCGAGGATCAACAATTCCGGGTCGTGAAGAAGGGCCTGGGCGAGTTTGATGCGCTGCCGCATGCCCTTGGAATAGCCCCGGAGTTTGCGGTCGGCGCGCTCGACCATGCCGACCTGTTGCAAGACGTATTCGCTGCGGGCCGTCACTTGCGACGGGTGGAAACCGTTGAGCTTGGCCATCGTCCGCACGAAGTCCCGGCCGCTCATCTCTTCGTAGAAGGCGTCGTGATCCGGGCAGTAGCCGATGGAGTGGCGCGTGCGCCAATCGGAGGCGTCGCGGCCCCGGACGGTAACGCGGCCGAGCGACGGCGCGATCAGTCCGGTCGCCAGTTTGATGAGCGTCGATTTCCCCGCGCCGTTCGGCCCGACCAACCCGGTGATGCCCGCGTTCAGTTCCAACGTCACTTGATTCAAACTGAGAACGGGGCCGTACCACTTCGAGACCTGCTCGAGCAGCAAGAGCGGAGGAGCGGAAGCTAAAGTCGAGTTCGGCATCAGCTCACGATCTCGATGGCTTGGATGCGCTTCCGCAGGTAGAGCATCGACCCGATGCAGACGCCGGCCAAGACGAGCGCCGCCTGCCACGGCTCCGGTTGCGGCCCGAGCTTCACGGCCTCCGGATCGGCCCGCATCAGCCACAGGCCAACCAGATAGAGGTTGTTCCACAGGTCGATGAGCC
The DNA here is from genome assembly GCA_038247765.1 of Gemmatales bacterium. Lineage (GTDB taxonomy): Bacteria > Planctomycetota > Planctomycetia > Gemmatales > Gemmataceae > JALHQU01. Next base: position 688 of record JBBRUN010000211.1, read on the forward strand.
GCCAGAGCGGGCTGAGGTTCTGAACCTCCACGAGGAAGTTCGCGACCCTATGGCAGAGTACGAACAAACCGCTCCAGATCATGATGAGCGGCACGGTGCGGCGAACCCAAACCGCCGTGGCCACCAGCAGCAAACTGAGGACGACCGTGAGCAACAGGCCATATCCGAGGATGCCGAGCAGCAAGAGATAATTGTCGATGTAGTACGATTGCCAGTCGTAGAGCAGCCCGGCTTGGATGAACAGCAGTAGCGCGGGGATCGTCGTCAGCAGGTTGATGAACGCGCCGATGCCGAGCATCTTGCCGAGGACGTAGTGTCTGCGACCGATCGGCTTCGACAGGTAGAACGGCAAGCTGCCGTATTGGAAGTCGTTGCCGACGAGCACCGCCCCGGCGAGGGCGAGCACGATCATCGCCACGTAGCCCTCGAACCAAATGAAGTTGCCGAAGGTGTGCGGCGAGCCGTTAAGGTTCAACTTGTCGAGGAACTTCGTGAGTTCGGACATCTTCACCGGCATCGCGCCGAAGTTCACCGTCTGGCTCGCCGTCTGCATCTGAATCCAGACGACGAGATACTGGCCGTAGAAGAAGAAGAAAAAGATCATGAGAGCCAAGGCGTAGAGCGCCCAGAAAATCTTGCGGCGGAATAGCAGCCGCAGCGACGACCGGGCCATCGCCCACGACGCGTAGACCGGCGGGTTCAGCTCGCCCTTCCACGGGCGGTAGCGCAGCAGGTGGTCGGTCGGGTTCGTCATGCGGCCTCCGGAGCCGTGGTCTGCCGGAAGAGTTCGTCGAGCGACACGTCGTCGCGCAGCACGGCCCTCAGGTTCACGTCGATCGCGTCGGCCACGCGAAAGAGATCGAGCGTGGATCGCCCGGCCGGGAGGACGACACGCAATTCCCGCGCCGCCGCGTGCTTCACCGTGGTCAAGCCGGACGCGATCAACGCTTGTTCGAAGGCCTCCTTCGAACCGACGAACCGGAGGCGGTAGCAGTCGTCGCGGCGGGCGCAGAGCTCCGCCACGGTGCCGACGCCGCGGAGTTCCCCATCGGCCAAGATCACGACGCGTTCGCACACGGCCTGCACATCCGCCAGCAAGTGCGTGCTGACGATGATCGACTTCCCGTGCAGACTGCCTAGCTCGCGGATCAGGTGCAGCATTTTGTCGCGGCCGGACGGATCGAGGCCGCTGGTCGGTTCGTCGAGGAGCAGCACCGGCGGATCGTGGATCAAGGCCTGCGCGAGTTTCGCCCGCTGCTTCATCCCGGCGGAGTAATCTTCGACCGCGCGGTATCGCGCCTCGTCGAGGTCGAGGTACGTCAGCACTTCGTGGGCCCGGCGGAGCGCCTGCTTGCGCGGCATGCCGTACAATTCCCCGGCGAGGGCGACGTACTCGATTCCCTTCAATCCGGGTACGAGCGCGTCGGCTTCCGGCATGAAGCCGATGAGCCGGCGGAGGCGCCAGTTATCGCGGGTATCGCGGTCGCCGCCGAGTGAGACATCGAGAACGCGGCCGGTGCCGGAGGTCGGCGCGATCAGGCCCATCAGAATCTTCAACAGCGTCGACTTGCCCGCGCCGTTGGGACCGAGCAGGCCCACCAAGCCCTGCGGAATCTGGAGAGTAACGTCCTTTAGCGCCCGGTGCGCGCCGAATGTGCGCGACAAATTATTGAGGTCGAGCAGGAGTGTCACGTCGTGTAATCCGCATTCAGGTTGACGTATTCCGTCGTGAGGTCGCAGGTGAAGAACGTACAGTGGCCGGAGCCGAGTTCGAGCTTCACGCGAAAATCGACATTGCGGTTATCACGCAGGTATGCCGACGCCGACTTTGCATCGAACGGCAGCGGCACGCCCCGTTCGTACATCAGGAATGACCCCATCCCGAGGCTTAGGTCGCGCTCGTCGAAATCGACACCGCAATACCCGGCCGCGGAAACGACCCGTCCCCAGTTCGGGTCGGCCCCGAAGACGGCCGTCTTCACGAGCGCGCTCTCGGCAATCGCTTTGGCAATGGTCCGGGCCTCCGCGTCCGTCCGGCAGCCTTCGACATGGATTGTAATGAGGTGGTTCGCACCCTCGGCATCTTCGGCGATGGCCCGGGCCAAATCCGCGCAGACGACGTGGACCGCGTCTTCGAATTCGACTAAACCCGAGCCCGAAACCGATGGGCCTGTCCCGTTCGCCAAGATCAACACCGTGTCATTGGTGCTGGTGTGGCCTTCCACCGAGATGCAATTGAAGGTGTCGGCGGTGCACCGTCGCAGAATCGCCTGCAAATCGTCGGCGGCGACGGCCGCATCGGTCATGATGAACCCGAGCATCGTCGCCATGTTCGGACCGATCATCGCGGCGCCTTTGGCGAAGCCGGTGATCGACCCCGCCAACGATCGCCGCGTCGAAACTTTGATGCGCGTGTCGGTCGTCAAGATTGCATGGGCCGCATCGTTGAACGCGTCGGCACCCGATTGCAGTGCCGCGGTCGCCTTCGGGATGCCCGCTTCGAGGATCGCCATCGGCAGCGGCCGGCCGATGACCCCGGTACTGGCGACGAGGACTTGCTCGGGGGAACACCCGATTCCCTCCGCGACCAGTTCCGCCATCCGGCGGGCATCGGCGAGGCCTTGCTCCCCGGTACAAGCGTTGGCGTTCCCGGAGCAGATGACGATGGCGCGGGCATCGCTTCGTGGCAATCGTTCCCGGCTGATTTGCACGGGGGCGGCGCAGACGCGATTTTGAGTGAAGACCCCTGCCGCGGCGGCCGGTCGATCCGAAACGATCACGGCCAGATCGCGCCGATCCGGCTCGTTGCGGAGTTTGCTGATCACGCCGGCGAAACGGTACCCTTCGGCGATGTGCCACTCGTTCATACCGGCTCTGTACTCCCGCGGTGCACCAACCAATGCGACCCCGTTGGGATAGCAAATCGGCAGGGAGGGAAAAGGGCGGGTCGTCGGCCCGGAACGAGGCGAATCGCTATTCACGAACTCTTCACTAACGCGTTCGGTTCGCACTTCTGATAATACGCCCGCGTCCCCTCGTCGCCGATCTCCGGAGCGAATCCATGCCTTCGAAACAGTTCGCGTTTTTCACCCTGCTCGTGGGCGGCCTCGCCGCACTCGCGCTCGTCCCTCGCTCGATGGCCGAGGAAAAAGCCGTACGGGTGCTGCCGGGCTTACAGAAGGACGGCTTCATGCAATTGCCGAACCAGTGGAAACTGAACCCGGCGGGTACGCACATCGAAGTCGGTGACTTGCCTTCGAACCTCCAACTCCACCCTACGGGCCAGTTCGCGGCGGTGCTGCATTGCGGTCTGAAAGAGCACGAAGTTCACATCCTCGATCTCAACGCGAAGAAGCGGAAGATCGTCTGCCGGGTGACGATGGATCAGGCCTTCTACGGGCTGACATGGTCCGCCGACGGTAAGCAGATTTACGCCAGCGGCGGCGAGTTCGACATCGTCCACCTCTGGGACTTCGACAAAGGTTTGCTGCACAATCACCGTACGCTCGACGTCGGCGGGATTCCGAACGTCAAGCGGGCCATGCCCTCGGGGATCGCGCTCGACGCCATGGGCAAAGAGCTATTCAGTTGCGCCCTGTGGGCCGATGCCGTGGTGCGGGTGCCGCTCGATAACCCCGGCAACAAAGTCATCATCCCGTTGGCGTTCGTCGAGCCGAAAAAAGAAGGCCCCGGCGGCGATCCGCCCAGCCCGCCGGACGGCCGCAAGGAAGACCCGAAACCGAAGGTCGAAGATGAAGACGCCGGTGTGACCCCGGCCAAGAACAACGGCTACCCCTACGCCTGCCTGCCCGAACCGGGCGGCAAACGCCTGTTCGTGAGTCTCTGGGCGAAGAGCGGCATCGCGGTGATCGACCTCGAATCGAACAAAGTCTCGGCGGTGTGGAAGACGGCGAGCCACCCGACCGAGATGCTGTTGGATCCGAAAGGGAAAGCGCTCTATGTTGCCTGCGCGAACAGTACGCAAGTGACGGTGCTCGACCCGGCGACCGGGATCACGCTGCAAACGATCAACGCCGCGCTCTACCCGCAGGCCCCGTCGGGGAACACGCCGAGCAGCTTGGCAATGACCCCGGACGGCGAGATGCTCTTCGTGGTGAATTCGGACGCCAACAACCTCGCCGTCTTCAACGTCGCCGATCCGAAAATGGCCAAGGCACTCGGTTTCATCCCAACAGGTTGGTACCCGACGAGCGTGCGCTACAACAAGATCGATAAGACTCTGTACGTCGCCAACGGCAAGGGGAACGCGGCCAAGGCCAACCCGAGCGGGCCGAATCCGTATCTGCCGTTCGACAAAGGCATCCTCGAATACATCGGCGGGCTGTTCAAAGGCACCGTCTCGGCGATCCCGCTGCCGACGCCCGAAGCGATGGCGAAGCATTCCAAAATCGCCTACCAGTGCAGCCCGCTGAATAAAGACAACGCCCCGAAGATCGACGACGTGCCCCCCGATAATCCGATCCCGAAGAAAGTCGGCGACGCTTCGCCGATCAAGCATGTCATCTACGTCATCAAAGAAAACCGCACCTACGACCAAGTCTTCGGCGACCTGTCGCAGGGCAACGGTTCGCCGGAACTCTGCCTCTTCCCGAAGGCGATCACGCCGAATCACCACAAGCTCGCCGAGGAGTTCGTGCTGCTCGACAACACCTACGTCGACGGCGAAGTCTCGGCCGACGGGCACGAGTGGACCATGGGGGCCTACGCCACCGACTTCGTCGAGAAACTCTGGCCGCTGAGCTACCGCGGCAGCCCCGGCAAAACCTTCGGTTACCCGGCCGAGGGGGCCGTCGATCTCGCGGCCCGGCCGGCGGGCGGCTACTTGTGGGATCGGGCCGCCGAAGCCAAAGTGACCTACCGCAGCTACGGCGAATGGGTCGCCAACGGCAAGAAAAATAAAGACGGTACTTTCGAAGACGGCACGGCGACGGTGAAAGCGCTCGAAGGGCACATTGACCCGAAATTCCGCAGTTACGACCTCGATGTCACCGATGTCAAACGGGCCGAGCGCTTCCTGAGCGAATTGAAGCGATTCGAGAAAGCCGGGGAGATGCCGCAGTTGCAAATCCTGCGGTTGCCGAACGACCACACTTCGGGCACCCGCGTCGGCAAGCCGACGCCGACGGCCCAAGTCGCGGACAACGACCTGGCCCTCGGCATGGTCATCGAAGGCCTGAGCGAGAGCAAGTTCTGGAAGGACACCGCCGTGTTCGTCATCGAAGACGACGCTCAGAACGGCCCGGATCACGTCGATGCCCACCGCGTCGTGGCGCTCGTGATTTCACCGTACACGAAGCGGAAGCACGTCGATTCGACGATGTACTCGACGACCAGCATGCTGCGGACGATGGAATTGATCCTCGGCCTGAAGCCGATGAGCCAGTTTGACGCGGCCGCCCGACCGATGTACAACTCGTTCACGGCGAAGCCGGACGTGACCAAGTACAAGGCCGAGAAACCGAAGACCGACCTCGACGAACTGAACAAGCCGGGGACGTGGGGCGCTGCGTTGTCGGAAAAGTTCGACCTCACGAAAGAAGACCAAGCCGACGACCTGCTGTTCAACGAGGTGATCTGGAAGAGCGTGAAAGGGGCGAAGAGCCGAATGCCGGCGCCCGTCCGGGCCGGGTTCTTCGTGCCGGTGAAATAAGATTGTTTCAAACCGAGCGGTGGGCGTGAGCCCTCCGAGGAAGTGAAACAGACTACCATTCACTTCCTCGGAGGGCTCACGCCCACCGCTCAGGGTCAAGAACGCCATGTTTCTCGGCATCGAAATCGGCGGCACTAAACTGCAACTCGGCTTGGGCGAGGGCGACGGCGCCATCGTCCAACTCTGGCGCGGCAGCGTCGATCCCGCCCTCGGCGGCGCCGGTATCCGCGCCGAGATCGTCCGCCAGTATCCGGTGCTGTTGCAATCGGCAGGGTTGACCCATTCGGACATCCGGGGCATCGGCGTCGGCTTCGGCGGGCCGACCGACGACGCCACGCGATCAACCATCACTTCGCACCAGATCGCCGGCTGGGACAATTTCCCACTCGCGGCGTTCCTCCACGAGAACCTCTGTTGCCCGGCCGTCATCGGCAACGACGCGGACGTGGCGGGATTGGCCGAAGCCCACTTCGGTGCGGGCAAGGGGCTGAGTCCGATCTTCTACATCACCGTCGGCACCGGCATCGGTGGCGGGTTGATCATCGACGGGAAAATTTACCGCGGAATTGGACGAGGCGCGGCGGAGATCGGGCACCTGACAGCGTTGCCCGGAGAGACAGTCGAATCGATGGCATCGGGCAGCGGTATCGCCGGGCATTTCGGCGACACCCTTTCGACCTTGCAAATCGTCGAGTTGGCGCGCACCGGAGATTACGGCGCTTGCGAAACGATCCATCGGGCCACCGATTCGCTCGCCGAAGGCATCTGTACGGTCATCAAACTCCTCTGCCCGCGCCGCGTCATCATCGGTGGCGGCGTGTCACTGATGGGGGACGACCTCTTCTTCGACCCCATTCGGAAGTACGTCGCCGAACGCGGCTTCAAACCGTTCGCAGGGCTGACGGAGATCGTCCCAGCCGCGCTCGGGGAGGAAGTCGTCGTCCACGGGGCACTGGCGTTGGCACGCCAGCACTTCGGCGGGTAGAATGACCGCACGAACGGAGACCGCATAATGGCGACCGCTACTTTAAATCTGGCAGCACCGGCGATCCCGCGTCTGGTGACCGTAGATGAGTTCTGGGATTTCTGCCAACTACCCGAGAACCAATGGCAGAGCTACGAATTGATCCGCGGAATGGCGGTTCCCAACTCACCGGCGAAGAGGTGATCCCCGGTTTCCGAGTTCGCGTCGCCGATCTCTTCCGCTACTCCTTTGAAGCTCGCCCACCCGCATCATGACCATTCAGATCAAATTCTGTGGCATCACTTCACCCGAAGATGCCCTCTCCGCCGTCGAAACCGGGGCCGACCTGATCGGCCTCAACTTCTCATCGCATTCGGTGCGTCGGATCGACCTCGTTAAAGCGCGCGCCATAGTCAGAGCGCTGCCCCACTCCCAAAACTTCACCGGCGTCTTCGTCGAGCAATCGTGGGACGAACTCGCATCGATCAACCGCGTGTTGAAGCTGATGTATTTCCAGAGCTACACATCGCCGTGGCCCGCCGAGCGCTTCACCCCCGCCGGGCACATCGCCGCCTTCCGAGTCCAATCCGCCGAGGACATCAATGGTCTTCACGCCCTGCTCGCCGTTTCCCGCAAACCGATGGCCGTGCTCGTCGACTCGTTCGTGGCGGGATCGATGGGCGGCACCGGCCACAAGGCCCCGTGGGAATTGCTCGTCGGGCGGGACTTCGGCGTGCCGTTGATCCTCGCGGGCGGGCTGACTCCGGACAACGTCGCCGGGGCCATCCGCACCGTGAGGCCGTGGGGCGTGGACGTCGCCAGCGGCATCGAGAGTTCGCCCGGTCGCAAAGATGCCGGGAAAATGAAGGCTTTCGTGCGGGCGGTGCGGGCGGCCGAAGCGGCGCTCTAGAATGATCCCATTGCCGCGACGGGGATTCACCATGGGCAACGGGTACTGGCTCGGCGTCGATCTCGGCGGGACGAAAATTCTCACCGGCTTGTTCGACGACAATCTGCAACTGCTGGCGCGCAACATGCTAGCGACCGGGGCCGAAGCGGGGCCGGTCGGTGTCTTCGGCCGCGTCGCGCAAGCGGTCGATGCGGTGCTGCGCGAAGCGAAGGTCGAGCCGGAGCAGGTGCGCGGGATGGGCTTCGCCATTCCGGGGCAGATCGAACCGGGCAAGCCGGTGGTTCGCTTCGCCCCGAACCTCGACTGGCGCAACGTCGATTGCCAAACGCTTCTCCCCAAGTCTTGGCCTTGGTCGGTCTTTTTTGAAAACGATGTCCGCATGGGTACCTACGGCGAATTCGCCCACGGAGCCGCCAAAGGGGCGAAGCACGTCTTCGGCATCTTTGCGGGCACCGGCGTCGGCGGCGGATTCATCCTCAACGGCGAACTCTACACTGGCTTCAACGGGCACGGGGGCGAGATCGGGCACATCGTGCTCGACTGGCAAAAGGGGCTTACCCTCGAAGCGATCGCCGGG
>JBBRUN010000212.1:0-8792 GCA_038247765.1 Gemmatales bacterium
GTTCCGCTATCGCAGTTTCGGGTGGACGAAAGACCCCCTCGACGACGGCACGCCGACGCCGGGGGCGCACGACGGCATGGCGATCATTCGGACGGAAGGTACGCGCGCCGTCATCGTCCGCAACCACGAACTCAGCGGTCGCGGCAAGCTATTCGGCAAACCGGAGTCGGCCTTCGACACTTTCGGCGCCGGCGGATGCACCACGGTCGTCTTCGACATGGCCACGGGAACTCACTTGAGCAGCGCGATCAGTTTGAACGGCACAATTCAGAACTGCGCCGGCGGCCCGACCCCTTGGGGAACTTGGCTGAGTGCCGAAGAAAACGTCGGCGACTCGACCACGCTCGACGCCAAAGACAAGAAACTGGTGGGCTACACGAAGCCGCACGGTTGGGTCTTCGAGGTGTCCGGCGGGTCCGCGTCGGCACCGCCGAAGCCGCTCGTCGATCTCGGGCGGTTCGTCCACGAAGCCGTGGCCATCGACCCGCGCACCGGCATCGTTTACCTCACCGAAGACAGCAATCCCTCGGGCTTCTACCGCATGATTCCGCACAAACCGGGCGACCTCGCCCGCGGCGGCAAGTTGGAGATGCTGGCCGTGACCGCCCGCGAAGACTTGCGGAAGCAAGTTCCCGCGCTGGCCGAGTTCAGCGTCCGCTGGGTGCCGATTGCCGACCCGACGCTGGTCCACCAACCGAACAAAGAGGACGGCAAAGGCGTCTTCGCGCAAGGGGCCAAACAAGGCGGGGCGATGTTCGCCCGGCTCGAAGGGGTCTTCTACCACGAAGGCCGGTTGTTCGTGAATGCGACCACGGGCGGCGACGCCGAACAGGGGCAAGTCTGGGCCTACACACCAGGCGAAGAGAAGTTGCAACTGCTGTTCGAATCACCCGGAAAAGAAGTGCTGAACATGCCGGACAACTTGTGCGCCAGCCCGCGCGGTTGCCTCGTGATGTGCGAAGACGGCGACCGCCTCGGGCAGCGCTTGCAGGGCTTGACGCCCGAGGGTCAGCTGTTCGCATTCGCCGAGAACAACGCGCAGTTGAACGGCGAGAAGAACGGCTTCAAAGGCGATTTCCGCGCACTCGAATGGAGCGGCGTCTGCTTCAGCCCGGACGGCAAATGGCTCTTTGCGAATCTGCAGACGCCCGGCTTGACGCTCGCGATCACCGGGCCGTGGGACAAGGGACCGTTTTGAGAATCGCCCCGTGCGGGCTACCATGACAACATGGCCAACATCCTGATCGGTGCGACCGGTTCCGTAGCGGCGACTCGCGTGCCGACCCTCGTCGATTCCCTGACGAGCCGCGGTCACACGGTGCGTGTGGTCGCCACCGCCGCCGCGACGCACTTCTTCGACATCGCCGAGCGCGATGCGAAGTCGATTTCCCTCGATGAAGACGAATGGCCCGCTTCGGGCTACACGCGCGGGGACACGGTGTTGCACATCGAACTCCGCAATTGGGCCGACGCGTTCCTAATCGCCCCGCTGGACGCGAACACATTGGCGAAGTTGGTCGCCGGGCTGTGCGACAACGCGCTCACATGCGTCTGGCGGGCGTGGGATTGGAACAAGCCGGTCGTGCTCGCCCCGGCGATGAACACCATGATGTGGCTGAATCCGCTGACGAGGAAGCACCTGCGCTCGCTCGCGGCGGATTTCGGAGTCGATGAAATTTCGGTCGATCTCGATGAAGAAGGACTGATGCAACAAATCAACGACCACGCGAAGAACTTGAAGATCGTGCCGCCGATATCCAAGCGCCTTGCATGCGGCGACCTCGGCGTCGGAGCCATGGCCGAGGTGGACACGATCGTCGAAACGACTGTGGCGATGCTTCATTGAAACTTCTCGTTCATCCGGCTTCGGCGTCCTACAACACGGTTGTAGAAATCACCGTAGCATCGAGAACCACAGTGCCCCACGCTACAGTCGTCGTTTCGACGCGGGGTTTCTCCGGGCTCTTGGAACGTGCGCCCTTGGCTTTGCTGATCGCCTACTGCGCGGCCGCGGCCTTCGGCACCTACTTCTGCATGTACGCCTTCCGCAAGCCGTTCGACGCCACGACCTTCACCGGCTCGCGCTTCTTCGAGACTCGCATTGAACTGAAGACGGCCTGCGTCATCGCGCAAGTCATCGGCTACATGCTTTCGAAGTACGTCGGCACGAAACTTTGCTCCGAGGTGTCCGCATCGCGGCGTTGGATGTTGTTGTTGGGTTTGATCCTGATCGCCGAGACCGCGCTGTACCTCTTCGCCATTCTGCCGCCGGATTTCAAACCGTTCGCGATGTTCCTGAACGGCTTGCCGCTCGGAATGGTTTGGGGTTTGGTGCTGCGGTATCTGGAAGGCCGGCGGGCGACGGAGGTGATGGTGGCGGGGATGAGCTGCTCGTACATTATCGCCGGGGCCGCGACGCGCGACATCGGCGTGGACATCGTCATGAAAACGTGGGGCGTCGCCGAGGCGTACATGCCCGTGGTCACGGGGTTGCTTTTCCTCGGGCCGTTCTTCATCGGCGTACTGCTGTTGAATCAAATACCGCCGCCGTCGAGCGCCGATGTGGCCGTGCGCTCCGAGCGCGGCACCATGAGCCGGGCGCAGCGGGTCGCGTTCCTCCGGCATTACGGTATCGGCTTTGGCCTGTTGCTCGTGGCCTATTTCTTCCTCACGGCCTTCCGCGATTTCCGCGACCATTACGGCAAGGAAATCTTCAACGACCTCGGCTTAGGCGACAAACGCGCGATCTTCTCGTCCACCGAGAAGTGGGCGCTCTTCGGCGTGATCGCGGCGCTCGCCGGGCTGAACCTCATCGGCCATCACCGCAAGGCGCTCGTGGCCGTGTACGGCGTCATCGCCATCGGATTCGCGATCATCGGCATCGGCACTATCGCCTTCATGGCCGATGCCGTCGATGGCTACTCGTGGATGGTCGCTACGGGCGTCGGCTTGTACTTGGCTTACGTACCGTTCGGGGCCGTGCTCTTCGAGCGCATGATGGCGGCGAGCCGGTTTCTGGGCACCGCGGCCTTTGCGATCCAACTCGCCGACGGCGTCGGCTACACCGGCAGTGTGCTGTTGCAATTGCTGCGCGACCTCGCTTTCGGAGAATTCAACCGCTTGAAGTTCATCGTGCCATTCGCACTCGTCGTTTCCGTCGTGGGCACTTTGCTGATGATCATGAGCGGCATCTTGTGCGTCAGACGCGCCGGTCAACCCCATGGAAATACCGCGCCATGATCTCCTCCGTGGAATTCGACGGGCCGGGGTTGCCTTTGCGATTCATCGAGAGCTCGTTTCCATACCTCGGCGCTGGCGAAGCGCTGGTCCGCGTTAGGCTGTGCACCCTCTGCGGCAGCGACTTGCACACTTATTTCGGCCGGCGCTCGACGCCGCTGCCGACTGTCCTCGGCCACGAAATCGTTGGGGATATCGTCGAAACCCACGGGGCGAAGGATCTCACGGGGACACTGCTGAAGCCGGGAGATCGCGTCGTCTGGAGCGTGGCCTGTTCTTGTCGACGCTGCTTCTATTGCGAACACGAACTGCCTCAGAAATGTGACCATCTCCGGAAGTACGGGCATTTGAAAGCCGATCCCGACCGAGGCCCGTCGGGTGGCCTGACAACGCATTGTCACTTACTGGCGAACACCGCGATCGTCCGCGTGCCCGATTCGATTCCCGACGCCGTTGCTGCCCCGGCGATGTGCGCCACGGCGACCGTTGCGGCGATGTCGCGGGCCGCGCCCGTGGGTGACTCCGAGACCATCGTCATCTTCGGGGCCGGCTTACTCGGCCTCACCGCTGCCGCGTTGAGCTCGGCGAAGAATCGGATCGTCGTCGATCCGCAACCGGCGCGGTTAGAATTGGCGAAGGCATTCGGCGCGACCCACGCGTTGACCCCGGCCGAATTGCCGGACTGCGTGCGGAGCCTCACCGCCGGTCGCGGTGTCGATGCGGTACTGGAAATCAGCGGTGTGCCGGTGGCCGTAGAACAAGCCATCGACTCGGCGCGAATCGGCGGAACGGTCGTCCTCGTCGGCAGTGTCTTCCCCACTCGGCCGATCCCGATGCTGGCGGAGGATTTCGTCCGCCGCTGCCTGACGATCCGCGGCGTCCACAACTACGCACCGATCGATTTGCTGACAGCGATTGAATTCTTGGGTGAAGGGGGCCGGCGATTCCCCTTCGCCGACCAAGTCGTCCGCACTTTCCCGCTGGCGGAAGTCGCCGACGCCTTCGCGTTCGCTGAGGCTGAGAAGCCGATCCGCGTCGGCATTAAACCGTGACGAGCGGCTCGCGCTCGGCCCGGCTAGCCCAGACGACGGCCTCGGGAAATGCCGCTCGCAATCTCGTGGCCAAGTCTTCGATGGCGGGACGTTCGCTGGCGTAATGACCCGGCAGCACCAAGCCGATCCCGGCGGCTTCGGCCGTCAGCAAATCGTGGAACCGGGCTTCGCCGGTGACGAAAACATCGGCCTTGATGCGGATGGCGTCGTTCAAATATTCCCCGGCCGCCCCGCAGGCGAGGGCCACGATTCGCACGGGTTCCGTAGCATTACCCACAAATTGCGTGCAGTTCGCCCCGCAGGTTCGCTTGACGAGCGCGGCGAAGTCGGCGAGTGGAATCGCAAATTCCAGTTCGCCGAGTCGCCCGCTGCCGCTGGCTGGCTTGGGCTTCAGCGGGTATACGTCGAATGCCGGTTCTTCGTAACTATGGGCGCCTCGCATAGCGGCAATCGCAGCCGAAACTTTGGCCTCGGGCACGACGACTTCGAGTCGGACTTCTGGCACGACTTCGCGGCGACCGCACTCGCCGACCACCGGATTCGTTCCCTCGGTTCCGTAGAAAGTACCGGTGCCCGGTACACGGAAACTACACTGCTCGTAGACGCCGATGATGCCGCCGCCGGAGGCGAAAATCGCGTCAGATACTTTGCCGAGGTCGGCCTCCGTCACGAAGACGGCGAGCTTGTACTCCGCGGGGGAATCGGCCGGGCGCAAGGCTCGGATGTTCCGCAATCCGAAGCGTTTCGCCAAGCCATCGTTGATGCCGCCGGGGCAGTTGTCGAAGGCCGAGTGCGGGGAATAGACCGCGATGCCCGCCCGAAGCAGTGGCAGTAATAACAGACCATCGGCGGTGTTGTCCGAGAGCGCCTTGACGGGTTTGAATAAGATCGGATGGTGCGAGACGATCAGCGCGACCGACTCGGCCACCGCCTCCGCGACGACTTCGGGCGTGACCGTCAAGCAAGTGAGGACGCGGTCGCACGGTCGATTCCGCTCGCCGAGGAGCAAGCCGACGTTGTCCCAACTCGCCGCGAGGTGCAGCGGTGCGAAAGCTTCGAGATGTTGCATCCAATCGGCGACGGTGGTCATGGCGTTCTCCGAATTCGATCCCAGTCCGACTTCCGTTTTACGAAAGGTTCCCCATGCGAACGCTGCTGACTTCACTCCTATTGATGCTCGTCGGCCTACCGCAGGCTTTCTCGGCGGAGCAGGAGAAATTCGAAGTCACCGTTAAAACCGACATCGCGTACGGTACCGACAAAGAGCGCAACATCCTCGACGTGTACATCCCGAAGGGGGTCAAGAAGGCACCGGTCGTATTCTTCGTCCACGGCGGGGCATGGGTCTTCGGCAACAAGTCTGTCTTTTCGGGGCCGGGCAAAATGCTGGCGGAGCAGGGGATCGTCGCCGTATCGACCAACTACCGGTTATCTCCCAAGGTGAAGCATCCCGAGCACATCAAGGATATCGCGAAAGCATTCGCTTGGACGGTGGATCACGTCGCGGAGTACGGCGGCGATCCGGGAAAGATCTGCCTCACGGGGCACTCGGCGGGTGGGCATTTGGTGGCGCTACTCGCCACGGACGAGTCGTATTTGAAAGCCGAGGAGAAATCGTTCGCGGACATCCGCGGAGTTGCGCCCATCAGCGGCGTATTCACCATCGATGCCCGCGCTAAATTCTTCAAAGACATCTTCGGCGAGGACGAAGAAGTTTGCCGCGGAGGATCGCCGATCCACAACATCGGCAAGAAGCACCCGCAGTTTTTGATTCTGCACGCGGACAAAGACATGGCGGGTCTTTCCGCGCAAGCGGAGGCGTTCCATGCGGCCATGAAGAAAGAGAAGAACGCCACCGAGATCCTCCAGTTGAAAGATCGCACGCACCTGACGATTCTGACTTCGGCGAAAGACCCGGCCGATCCTGTGGCCGTGGCACTCCGCGATTTCGTTCGGAAGCAGACGAAATGAATATTGGGTGGTGGTCAGTGAAAATGACCACCACCCAATCCCCTGCGGCTTTTATGACCACCGACCACTAACAACTGACCACATTACCGAGCCGGTAGCTAGAATGAAAGAATGATTACCAAACAGAGTGCGGACGCATCGTGGGACGCCGAGCCGACATTGACATTTTGGGGAGCCGCTTCCAGCGTGAGCGGCTCCATGCACCTGGTCGAAGCCGCCGGGCAGCAGATCCTCCTCGATTGCGGGATGTACCAAGGCAAGCGGGACGAGGCGCGGCAGCGGAACAGCCACTTCCCGTTCCACCCGCACTTGGTCGATAGCCTCATCATCAGCCACGCCCACATCGACCACTGCGGCAACGTGCCTACTCTGGTGAAGCAGGGCTTTCGCGGGAAAATCTACGTCACACCGCCGACGCACGACCTGCTGAAGGTGATGCTGAACGACTCCGCGAAAATCCAAGAAGAAGACGCGGCCCACATCAACATCGCCCGGAATTACGCCGAGCCGTGGGTGCAACCGCTATACACTTTCGCCGATGTCGATCGCGCTTTGGATCGGCTCGTCAGCATCCCGTATGGCCGGGAAACGCAGATCGCGCCGGGTGTTTCGTTCACCTTCGCCGAGGCGGGGCACATACTCGGTTCGGCGATGGTGTCGATGAATTTGGAAGGTTTCGGTGGCACCCGCCGCATGACCTTCAGCGGCGACTTGGGCCGGCGCGGCATTCCACTCTTGAAACCAACCGCCCCGCTACCCGAAGCCGATCTACTCGTGTGCGAAAGCACTTACGGCAACCGGATCCACGCGTCGCTGCCGGATACCATCGAAAAGCTTTACGCCACGATCCGCACGACCATGGAGCGCGGTGGGAAAGCGTTGATCCCGGCGTTCAGCCTCGGGCGGACCCAGTTGATCGTCCACTTCCTGCAAATCGGATTGCGGGCTGGGAAGATTCCGAAAGTACCGATTTACGTCGACAGTCCACTCGCGGCGGACATTTCCGAAGTCTACCGCAACCACCCGAACGCCCTCGACGAAACCGTCGCCGCGGCGGTGCGCGAAGGCCACGGCATCCTCGGCGGCGACGGGGTGCAATTCGTGCGTTCCTTCGAGGCGAGCAACGAACTCATGCTCCGCCCCGGCCCGCACATCATCGTCGCCAGCAGCGGCATGTGCGACGCGGGGCGGATTGTGGCGCACTTGAAACAGAACGTCGACGACCCGCGCAGCACCGTGATCCTCGTGAGCTACCAAGCCAACGGCACTACCGGCCGGCGGCTGATGGAGAACAAGCCGACGGTCTACTTCGGGGGCAAAGAGTGGAACAAATGGCTCGAAGTCGTGCACCTCGACGGCTTCAGCGGCCACGCCGACACGAACGATTTCTTGGCGTATTTGGAACCGCTGCAAGGTAAGCTCGGCAAGATCCGGCTTATCCACGGCGAGACGGATCAATCCGAGGCGCTCGCCGCGACACTGCGCGGCGCCGGCTTCAACGACGTGGCCGTGCCGCAACCGGGAGATCGGGAGAGAATATAGTGGTCAGTGGTCGGTGGGAAGTGGCCGGATTAGCATCGATCTGTTCGGTTTTCTGACAGACCACGAGCCGTTGACCACTGCAATGCTATACGACCCACTACCCGAGTTCCGCCGCTGCCCCGTCACGGGGCGGTGGGTCATTTTCGCCCCGGAGCGCGCTCGCCGGCCGATCACCCTTCAACACACCCAAGCCCACCAACGCGATCGACCCGCGACCGATGCGGTCTGCCCGTTCTGCGAAGGACACGAGGCCGAAGCCCCGGGCGAAGTCTACGCCATCCGCGCGGCCGGCACGGCGAAAGACAGCCCCGGTTGGGAACTGCGGGTCGTGTCGAACAAGTTCCCGGCGCTGCGGCCTGACATGACGGCGACGATGCCGTTGCTCGATCCGTTCTTCGAGGCCCGCCCCGGCTTCGGTGGGCACGAAGTCGTCATCCCGTGCCAGAGGCACGAAACGAACCCGGCAAAGCTGACACCCGCACAGTACACGAATTTACTGATCGCGTACCGTGATCGCATCCGGGCCATTTCGAGCGACAACCTCTGGCACTACGTGCAGGTCTTCCAGAACGTCGGCGCGGAAGCGGGGGCGTCGTTGGCACATTTGCACGCGCAGATTATCGCGCTGCCGCTGGTTCCCGATGCGATTCAGTCGGAGCTGGCATTCGCCAAAGAGTACCACGGCCGACATTCCGCTTGCGTCTACTGCGAACTCATCGCGAAGGAGCGACTGGCCCGGAGCCGGATCCTCCGGGAGACCGAGCACTTCCTCGCGTTCTGCCCGTTCGCGCCGCGCTTCTCGTACGAATTCTGGGTGATGCCGAAATACCACGCCAGCCATTTCGAAATCACCGTTGATGCCGCGCTGGCCGAACTCGCCCGGTTGTTCCTCCATCTGCTCGCGGCTCTCGACGCGGTCTTGGCCGAGCCGGCCTACAACGCCTATTTGCACACGACGCCGATGAAGGCGAAGCCGAACGGGCACTACCA
>JBBRUN010000213.1:0-8753 GCA_038247765.1 Gemmatales bacterium
GCGGCCTTTTGGTGGACGCGGCCAGGGCGACGACCAACGCGGCCCTCAAGGACGGCTGCGACGTGTTCCTGAAGTTGTCGGCCAAGAAGCGGAACGCGATGCTGGAAGATGTCTTCGTCTACGACGCCGCCGCCCGGATCGCGGACCTCGAAAAGCTCTTGCTTCAGGAGGTCTACTACGCCGCCCCCGCCGATCACCGGGCCGCGTTCTTGAAGGAGTTGGAGGGGTGGTGGCTCCAGCGGGTGATCCAGCACCTCACGACGGCGAATCAGCCCGCCATCCGGGGCATCGAACTGGAGCGGGAGATGGAGCGGCTCAAGGACGGTTACGCGGAGGACAACCTCCCCATCCAGATCCCACTCCCCGACCCGCCGACCCCACCCGACCCGGCCAAAGACCCCCGTGAATTCGTCGCCCGCCTCCGCAAGATCGGGGTGCCGAACGCCCGCCTCCGCAAGGCCATCCTCGATTTCTACCGGGCCTACGTCCACCGCGACCGCTGGGCCAAGGACACGCTGTTGCGGTTCAGCGAACTTGACCAGTACGACGAGCGGTTGCTGGACGAGTGGGGGCGGCTGTGCGACGACCTGTGGGCCGAACTGTCGAATGCGAGCGACGAGGACAAGGCGAAGCTGGGCCGTGAGTTGTTCCAGCGACTCGACACCGACGCCGCCCGTGAGGTGGTGTTCTTCATCCGTCCCCGCTGTACCGAGCCGAGCATCAGCCGGGGGACGTTTCACAAACTCGCCGATGAAGGCAAGGTGGCGTGGCACCCCGAGGACGCCCCCGCCGCCCGCACCCAACCTGCCGCTGTGCCTCAGCCGGGGGGCAAGCCGTGAAGACCTGGGCGAGCCGGCCAACCGAACTGGCCTATCTGTTTAACCCGGCCTACTGCGGCTGGATCTTGCGGGAGGCAATCGAGGGGTACGAGTCCGTGAAACCGGACGGGATGCCCCTGCCGATGACCTACCTCGTCTTGCCGGTGGTTCTCCACAAGGCCACTCGGGAACTCCTGCCACGGGCCGTGGCCACGACCCTCCACGGCTGGTTGCAGGAACGCCCCGAACTCCGCATCAACTTCGCCGAACGGACCAAGGAACTCGCTCCCTTCACCCGAGAGGCCGTCCTGTTCCTCGGGGTCCGGGGTCAACTCCTCTTCGCGGAGGACGGGGCCGTCCGGGCGACCGGGAAGCTCGGGCGGGGGAAGGCCGCGTTGCTCGACAAGAGTGCGGAGATCAAAGATAGCCTGACCAAAGCCAAGTTCGTGGGCCGCTGGTTCGCGTCCGCAGGCGAGCCGGCGACGGTCTTCCAAATGTGGGGGGTCTGCCCATGACGATGCAAATTCGAGAAATCCTGCTCTACAGCCGCAGCGGCGAGGTCCGCCGCCTCCCGTTTCGGCTCGGCAAGCTGAACGTGATCACCGGCGGCAGCGGCACCGGGAAGAGTGCCATCATCAACATCGTGGATTACTGCTTGGCGGCGAAGGGTTGCGCGATTCCTGCCAGGGTCATCAGGGACGCGGTGCGCTGGTACGCACTGCTGCTCCAGATGGGCGAGTGTCAGGTCTTCATCGCCCGTGCCGTCCCGGTGCCGCCGAAATCCACCAACGCCGACATCTACTTCGAGGTCGGCGCGACGGTCACGCCGCCGCCGATGGACAAGTTGGTCGCCAACAGCAACCCCGACGCCCTGAACGAACACTTGACCCGGTTGAGCGGCGTCTCGCCGAACCTGTTCACGCCGCCCGAGGGCCAGACCCGCGATGCCCTGAAGGCCACCCTCCGACATGCGAAGGCTTTCGCCTTCCAGTATCAGGACGAGATCGCCAACAAGGACCACCTGTTTCACGGCCAACACGACAACTGGGTCGAGCGGGCCATCGGGGACACGCTGCCGTACTTCCTGGGTGCCGTGCAGGAAGATCACCTGAAACTGAAGCAAGAGCTTCGTGAAGCCAGTCGGCGGCTCCGACAGTTGGAGAAACGACTGGAAGAAGCCGAATCCGTTCGAGGAGCGGACAGCAGTCGCGCGGCGGGGCTGCTCCGCGAAGCCCAGGCGGTCGGACTGATCGGTGCCGGCGACCTCCCGCAGGAGGCGAACGCCATGATCGAGGCGTTGCGGGCCGTTCAGTTCAAGCCGGCTGACGAGCGGCACGCCGACCTCGGCGACCAGATCCGAGGGCTGCGGCAAGAGCGGGGGCGGCTCCAGCAACAGTACGACCGCCTTCAGCGTGAAATCGCCGAGGCCGAAGAGTTCGCCGCCGAGAGCGAGGGCTTCGTGACAGCGGCCACCGAACAGCGGCTACGCCTGGAGTCCCTGAGCCTGTTCTCAGGTGAAGGGGCCGACGCCCGCTGCCCCCTTTGTCAGTCGGACGTGAACGCGCACCTGCCGCAGGTGGCCCAGGTCCAGAAGGCCATCGACGGCTTACAACTTCACATCAAAGCGGTGGGCCGCGAACGCCCGGACTTGCGCGACTTCATCGCCGCGAAGTCCGGCGAGCGAACGCGGCTGGAGGAACAGCTTCGGGTCAACCGGGACGCCCTCCAGGGACTTCAGGCCCAGGACACCCAACTCAAGTCGGAGCAGGGCCGCGACCTCGAACGCATGAGGGTGGTCGGCAAGATCGAGATGTTCTTGGACGGCGTGACGACGGCGGCGACGGACTCGGAGCTTCGCCGGCAGGCCGAGGACGCCCGCCGTCAGGTGGACGACCTCAAGAAGCGGATGAAGGACGACGAGTCGGAGGAGATCGTGCAGTCCTCGCTGAACCGCATCAGCCAGCAGGTGACGCGCTGGTGCGAGGAACTCAAGGTCGAATACGGCCAGTTCCCGCTACGTCTGGATCGCGGGAAGTTGACGCTGATCGCGGACACGGAACGCGGGCCGGTGCCGATGCAGCAGATGGGCAGCGGCCAGAACTGGCTCTGGTGCCATCTGGCCGTGTACTTCGCGGTCCACAAGTGGTTCATCGAGCATAACCGCCCCGTCCCCCGGTTCCTGATTCTCGATCAGCCTTCGCAAGTTTATTACCCAACGGACAAGGACGCCGAGGGGTCGCTCGACGTACTCGGGGACTCGGATCGGGACTGGGTGATTCGACTGTTCCGCTGGATCGACCAGCGAGTCACGGACTTGAAGGGCGAGCTACAGGTCATCGTCACGGATCACGCCGAAGTGGACGAGCCGTGGTTCGCAGATAGCGTTGTCGAACACTGGCGGAACGGCATGGCGCTCGTCCCCGCTGATTGGCCGATGGAGTAATACTCCGAAGCTGGATGAGGCGCTACCGATGCCTGGAATGCGAGACAGAAACCTGCGGAGCGGCGACCTCCACGAAGACCTCGGGTTCTTCTTGCTGAAGGCGGTCGCCCTCGTTGCGCCCGTCCCTAGACAAGAGGATGTCGGCAACGACGCTTTCGCCACGCTTATCCGCCCCGATGGAAGCCGGCGGCTGATCCCCGACCTCTCCTTCCTCATCCAACTGAAGTCTGCGTCCATTTCTTCTGTGATCTACAAGACCCCGGACGAAGTGGCCTGGATCAGCGAGTTGGACTCTCCGCTGTTCATCGGTCGTGTGGATCTCAAGCAGGCGAGAATCGAACTGTTTACGACGTTGCGGCTCCATCAGATCCTGCTTGAGAGTCCCTACGAAGGAATCGAACTGTTGCTCGACCCGGCGGATGAAACCTCTGCGAACCCAAAAGTGCGGCGGGCGAACCTCGGCCCTCCTGTCCATGCTTGGTCGATGGCCGACGCAAACGAAGCGGGTTTTCTGGCGAGATCGCACGCCGTTCTTCGGCCTCATGTCGATACGCTTCGGCGTAACCGTTCGTTGCGTGGCATTCAGGCCCAAAGGATGCTTCGGTGGGAGACGGGGCAGCCGCCGACCGACAACGGCGAGATGATGCTCGTATCGGCACAAGCCGACATCGCGGAAACGCTGCGGGATATGGCCCCTCACGTTCGCCGATTGCTGACGGAGTTGCAGGTTCGGAAACGGTATGGCGACTTTCCGGTGATGCTGGAGTTCTTCGACTTAATGCGCCGGTGGGGAGCAGACCCCGACCCAGATGGAACTCTCCGCATGATGGCAGGGTACATGGCTGGAGGGCCGGAAATCGCGGTCGAAGACGCCATCCGCTTACGGGTTGCTTTTCAGAAGCCCAAACTTTTTGACTTCAGCGGGCTACCCGTCACCGATGAAGCCCTCGCTGTGATCCCGAACAACGTGACCGGACTGGCTCTGGTGAACGCTCCCATCACGGATGCCGGCGTCCAGCAACTGCTGAGGTTCACCGGACTCAAGCGGTTGAATGTCGCGGGGACACAGATCACGGACGAGGGTTTGGCTGCTTTGAGCGGCTTGCAGGAACTCGAATGGGTCTGCGTCAACCGTACCAGAGTGACAATCCAAGGCGTGGAGAGTCTGAAAGCCGCTCGGCCCGGTTTGGAAGTAACGAATGGGTCCGAACCGGGATCGGCACCGGCCACAACCGGGTGACTGTCGGAGGTTTCCCTCTTCGACAAGGCGAACTTAATGAGAACCGGGTCTTCGTGCGGGGCGATCAATAAGTGAACTGATCGAGGAAACTGTCTCATGACGATAACGTCCGCAAGGACCACTCCGGTCGTACCGCCTCTGACGCCTCGGCTGGAACGGCTTCCCCTCGAAACCCTCGGATGGGACGCCTTTGAAGCGTTCTGTCGGGATCTCATCTCCCGGCAGCCCGGCGTTCGGGACTGTCATCACTTCGGCAAGCAGGGCGACACGCAACACGGCATCGACCTCTTCGCGGACTTCGAGACTGGCGTGCGCTGGGCCTTCCAGAACAAGCGGTGGAAAGAGTTCGGCCCCGCCGACGCCGACAAAGCAATTCAAGCCACGACTTACCCTGCCGACCGCTACATCATTCTCCTCAGCCGGGAGGCAACTGCCGGCGTTCGCAACGCTATCGCCAAGCACCCCAACTGGGACATCTGGGACGTGCGCGACATTTCCCAGAAGGTGAGGGAACTCCCACTCGATGCCGCCCGTCGATTGCTCGACCAGCACTGCGGGGCGGGGGTGCGACGGGCGTTCCTGGGCGTTTCGGCGGTCGCCACGTTTCCCACGCCCGACGATTTCTTCAGCCCACTGGAGAACACGACACGGCTCTTCCACCACTGTTGGTCACTCGTCGGGCGCGGCGATCTTCTTCAGGGCTTGAACGCCTTCGCGGATTCGACCGCGAAGCGTGTCGCAGTCCTCTCTGGTCGCGGAGGGATCGGCAAGACGAAACTGCTCCACGCCTTCGCCCGAGGCTACGAGACTGGCCAACCCGATCAGGCCATCCGGTTCCTGGCGGAAGGATTGCCCGTCACCCCCGAAAGCTTCGATGATCTGCCGATGTCGGCTTGCTGCGTCGTCGTGGACGACGCACACCGGCGCGGAGAGGACGTGGCTGCACTGCTCACTCTCGCCCAGCAACGCGGTCTGCCGCTGAAGATCGTCCTCGCCTCCCGTCCTCAAGGCATGGACCTGCTCAACTCACAACTGAGTCGCGCCGGAATCGATGAGCGGGAAGTTGAGCGATTGGGTGTTGTTGGCGACCTCACCCGTGATGAAACGAAACAACTTGCTCATCAAGCCCTCGGCGACGACTTCGCCCACCTCGCTGACCGGCTGATGTTGGCCACACGGGACTGCCCCCTCGTCACGGTCGTCGGCGGGAAATTGCTCACGGAGATGGCAGTCGATCCGGCCATGTTGGAGACGGTGGACGACTTCCGACACGCTGTGCTGACCAAGTTTCACGATGTCTTGGTTGGTCAAGTGGGGGACCGTGTCGAGCCGACCCTTTGCCGGTCGCTGCTGGCTCTTCTCTCGGCGGTGGCACCCGTCCGCCCCGACAGCGAGCTGTTTCAGATCGCCGCCGCTACTTTCTTGAATTGTCAGAGGCTCGATCTGGCGAATGCGCTGGGCGTGTTGGAAGAGGGCGGCGTTCTGCTTCGTCGCGGCTACAGTTTGCGAATCACGCCCGATGTCCTCGCCGACCACTTGCTCAACAAGGCATGCCTCAACCCGCAAGGCAGACCGACCGGATATGCCCAGCAGGTCTTTGATCACTTCTCGAAGCTCTGCCCGACCCAGGTTCTGCGGAATCTTGCGGAACTCGACTGGCGGGTCCGGCATGCGACGGGTCAGGAGACTGACCTACTTGCGGAGATCTGGTCGAAGATCGGGGATCAATTCCGCACCTCGCCGAACTCCGTCAGGTATCAGCTTCTCGATGTCATGCGAGACTCTGCTTACTATCAACCGGGCCGAATGTTCGAGTTGGTTGAGTTCGCGGTACGAAACCCCGCGACGACCCCCGAGGTCGAGCCGGTGAGACACCTCAACTTGTACAGTCACCAAGGTGTACTGGACAAACTCCCCGATTTGCTCAGGCGGATCGCCTACACCCTGGACTATCTCCCTTGTTGTGCCGACGTTCTTTGGGAACTGGGTCGTGACGACGAGCGGAAGACGAACCCCCGCCCGGAACACCCGATCCGCGTTCTGTGTGGGCTGGCCGAATACCAGATCGACAAGCCTTTCGATTTCAACAGGTCAGTGGTTGAGGCAGTCAGCCGTTGGCTTCGGGAGCCGGGGGCGCACGATCACGCTCACTCACCCTTAGATGTCCTCGATCCGGTCTTTGCCAAATCGGGCCACGGCTCCTTTTCGGAAGGCCATCAGATTGCGTTCCACGCATTCGGGTTGTCGAGCCAGGACACACAACCTTTGCGCGACGAAGCCCTCGCCCTGTTGAGGTCTTGTGCGTTCTCCGATAGGACAAAAGTCGCGTTGCGTGCGGTGAAGAGCCTTCAGGCAGCGATGAGTGGCCCGATGCCATTTTTTAACATGTCGTTCACGACGGACGACATGGCTCAGTGGGTGCCGGAACAGTTGCGGATTTTAGAAATGCTTGCGGAATTGCGACTTCAGACGGTCAACCCGCTCGTCCACCTGCGAATTTCCGAGGCGGTGGACTGGCACGCTCGGTACGCCGCTTCGTCCGAGGTGAAACAGCAAGCTCGCTCGATCATTCTCTCCACCCCCGACTGCTTCGAGGTACGGCTGGCCCGCGCCCTCGTCGCAAGTCATGACCGCTACGATGCTGATTTCGATGACAACGGGACAGAATCATTCAATCGCCGCCATGAAAGGCAGGCCGCGTTTCGTCGTTCCGTTGCCCAGGAACTATGGCACCGAACGCCGGACCTTCAATCTCTCGTCCGCGACCTCAACGCACACATCCAGAGCCTTCAGGATGGCGGCGAAGAAACGAACGCCAGCTTCCTGCTCGAAGCTCTGCTCCAAATCGAGCCGAATCATACGGAGCCATTGATCGAATTGGTCCTCACGTCTCCCGACCGCCCGGTCGCAGGGTGCTTCGCATTGTTAATCGCTCACGCTCGGCAGAGGGATCACCTGGGAGGTACGGCTTTCGCACAACGCGCCGCCGAATCGGGTCATCCCCTACTCTGTCGTGCGTTGGCAAACCTTTTCTGTTGGGGCATCAACTGGTCGGAAGCCACCATGACGGCGGACTTGGCCGTCTTGGAATGTTTACTGCGGCACCCGGCCCTCGGGATTCGGAGGATGAGTGTTGGTGCGCTTCGTTCCCTCGGTCGATTCCATCGTGAGAGAGGAGTAGCCCTGGCATTGTCCGTCGAACTGAACGACAGTGGCGAACTTGCCGAAGACCTGTGCGCCGTCTTCCACAATGACTTGGGTATCCCGCCTTCATCGCTGTCCGAGGAAGACATCGTCGCGCTACTGCGAAAACTGGGGCCAGTTGACCGTCTCGATCACCACGTCATCGAGTTCCTGGCTTTCGCATCGGCTCGCCTACCGCGCGAAGTGGTAAGCCTCCTTCTTGACAGGGTCGAACGGGGAGAACGTGAGTATGACAGAGACTTCGACCCACTGCCTCACCTCGGTCTGCATCCCTCCCTGACGCCGCTGGCGGACTGCCGGGAATACGAAGAGATCCTCCGGGCTGTTCGTGACCGAAGCGTTCAGGTCGATTACCGCTCGTCGTTCTGGTTCCCGAAACTGTTCAAGGAAGTCTCGCTTCGCTTCTGCCCGGCGAGCCTGAAAGTGCTGGGAGAGTGGATCAGCACCGGGGACGCTCAAAAGATCGCTGCCGCCACTGTGCTACTGACAGAAGCACCCGCCGCCTTCGTTTTCGAGCAGAGTGAGTTCGTCACGAATGCTTTGGCACGGGCATACGCAGCCGGCGACGAATGCTACCGGCGGGTGTGCCATCACCTGCGTCGTGGTGTGGTTGGGCAGGGTCGCCAGAGGGTGGGCGGTGGCCCCTTCCCACAAGATGTCAGTTTGAAGGACCGTGCGGCATCTGCGTGCGCCCTGCTGCGGCGAGGCTCCCCGGATTATCGATTCTACGAGTCACTTATGACGGAAGCAGTCACTAACATCCGAGAAACAGAAGCGGCTGATGAGGAGATCCTGGGATAGCGCAGCACGGTGTCGAGAGTCTTACAGAGTTCTTGGATGGCCTGCCGCTCGAAATTTACGAGAGATGAAACATACTTGAAATGCAGGAACGCGGTACACTCCATGACTCCCATCACCGAACTGCCGATCTCCTCGATCAAAGTCGGAAAACGCTTTCGTCGTGACCTCGGCGACATCGACACTCTGGCCGAGAGCATCCGTGACGGCCCCGGTCTTTTGCACCCTATCGTCGTCACACCCGACCGGA
>JBBRUN010000214.1:0-8751 GCA_038247765.1 Gemmatales bacterium
GAGAATATCGCTACCCGTTTACCATCCGGTTGATTTGACTCGATGCGCCCTGCGCGGGGAGAGTTCGGGACGTCCCGTGTCCACCCGCATGATTGGAATACCTGAAATCTATGGAGAAACGAAAGCGGCACCGGCGAAGCCCGTTCCGAAGTTTGTGGAGTTGCTGCCTATTTCAGGTGATCCGGAATCGGCGTTCCCTTATCACGGAACGCAATATAGTCGTTACGCCACTCGTAGTAGGGCTGCTTTTTTTCGACGATTTGGCTCGCAGGCACCAGTCCGCCGGGCCGCTCGTCGATGCAGATCGAGACGCAGTAGGTCACCTTGTTCTCGACATAAGTGCGCAAATCGAAGAGATCGCCGACCTTCACATCCGAGAGAAGATAGTAATCGGCTGGCATGACGAGCTTGTGAACCTTGCCAGCGGCTAGATAGTCATGCATGGGGAATGTTATCGAGGCGCCTTTTTCCACAGTCATGAGGATCGAGTCTTTGGTCATGGCCAGCACTATGCCGAATGCCGAACCGAGTTCTGTGCCGTTGAACGACGTCTTCCGTTCCGCCTTTGCCGGTTGCTTGTCCTCTGCGCGGAGGCAGCCGATGGAGAGTACGAGGGCGAACAGCGCCAAGAGTTTGAGGATCATGTAAATGTCACCGGGTTTAAGATGCACGGATGGCGGGGGTGAGTCAATCAAGACTTGAAGACTCGCAATATTGTTTCGTCACCTGCGATGGCGCAGTCCCACGCGGCACTCATCGTCGCCTTGGTGGCGTCGGCGAATTTTTTGTCGGCGATGATGACTTTCCAGAATACGCGGTGAAGATCGTGAGTGTGATTCGTGATGGGTCGATCCTCGCTTACCGCGTCCAATTACAGCTGGCAGCCGCGAGAATTACAAAACAGTATTCACACTACCAGCAACAACTTCGCGCAGGCGGCGGCACCGATGAAGCCGGCGTCCGAGCCGAGTTCCGCGAAGACGATCCGCACGCTTTTGCCGGGGAAGGGCAAGGCATACCGGCGGACATCGGCGTCGATCTTGGCCCGGAACCATTCCCCGGCCTCCGTCATACCGCCGCCGTAAACAATCACCTCCGGATCGACCGTGGCGATGGCGGCGCAGGCCCCGAGCGCCAAAAAGTAGGCCGTGTCGTCCACGACTTTGATCGCGCAGTCGTCTCCGGAGCCGGCGAGGTCGAAGATCACCTTCGCCGTCAGTTCGTCGTCGTTGGCGGTGTAGAACTCTTTCAGTTTCGTCGGGCCGCGCCAACAGGCCATCTCTTCGCGGGCGCGGCGGGTCACGGCGGTGGCGCTGGCATAGGCTTCGAGGCAGCCCCGCGCCCCGCAGCCGCAAAGCCGACCGCGATCCGGCATGTCGATGCGCAGGTGGCCGAGTTCCCCGCCGTGGCTGTGCTTGCCTTCGATCACGGTATCGCCGACGAGGATCCCGCCGCCGACGCCGGTGCCGAGCGTGAACATGACCATGCTGTGGGCGCCGCGGCCGGCTCCGATCCATTTCTCGCCGAAGGCCGCGGCATTAGCATCGTTCTGGAAGGCCGTGGGTTTGTGGAACATCGCGGCGATGCGATCCCGCACCGGTACGTTTTTCCACGGCTTCAAATTCGGCGGATCGAGGATCAATCCGGCTTGGATATCCATGAGGCCCGGAGTCGCCACGCCGATGGCGTCGATGTCGGCCATCGTCAACTTCGCGGCGGCGACGGCTTGTCGGATCGTTTCGCCCATGGTTTCGAGGCCGGCCTCTTGCCCGCGCTCCGGGTTCGTCCGCAGCGCGACTGCGGGGAAGGCCCGGCCGGTGCCATCGACGACCGCGGCTTTCATGGTGGTGCCACCGACATCCAACCCGACGAAATGCTGTGCCGCCGCCATAATCGCCATCCGGAAGGAGAGGAGTGAGGATTGTTGTAGCCTTAGAAATGGCGGAATCCACGGTTGTTCGAACCGCGGATTCGCTGGCGGAAGTTGCGCCGGGGAGACAGGGTCGAAGCCGGGCGTCGATTCAACCGACCGTCGTCGGAATGCCTTCCAGCGATGCGGCGGGCCGCCGGTGGGAGAGATTCGGCATCAAGTCGTACATCGTCCGCGTGATTTCCTCGCGGATTTCGAGGAAAGCGTGGGCGCAATCCGGGTCGAAGTGCCGGCCCGCTTGGGCTTCGACTTCCGCGAAGGCTTCCTCCGGGCTGCGGCCTTTCTTACCGACGTGGTAGGGGCGGTT
Source organism: Gemmatales bacterium (assembly GCA_038247765.1). Classification (GTDB taxonomy): domain Bacteria; phylum Planctomycetota; class Planctomycetia; order Gemmatales; family Gemmataceae; genus JALHQU01. The sequence goes on from JBBRUN010000214.1 coordinate 2,238, forward strand.
CGAGGTCATGGCGTCGAAGGCATCCGCGACGGCCACGATGCGGGCCAGCAGGTGGATATCGGTCTTCGCCAGTCGGTCCGGGTAACCGGTGCCGTCCCAACGCTCGTGGTGATTTCGGATGATCGGGATGCAGGGGTGCAACTCGGGGATCGTCGAAAGGTACTCGGCGCCGAGCGTCGTGTGGGTTTGCATCACGGCGAATTCCTGGGCCGTGAGCTTGCCGGGCTTTCGCAGGATTTCGTCCGAGATGCCGATCTTGCCGATGTCGTGCAGCGGGGTCCCGAGCTTGATGAGTTCGATCTCGTCGTTCGACAAGTCCATGTGCGTGGCCAGCGCCGTGGCGTATTCGGTGACGCGCTTCGTGTGCCCGCCGGTGTACTCGTCGCGCAGTTCCACCATTTGGGCCAACACCATGATGGTGTTGACGAACAGCTCGCGCTGTTTGCGCAGCAGCAGGGCGCACTCGATGCCGGCCGAGACGTTGGCCGCGAGGGCATCGGCGAGCATCAGGTCGTCTTCGGTGAACGGGTCTTGCATGATGCCGCGGTCGAGGTGCAAGACGCCGAGTTTGCGCCGCGGCGTCCGCAGGAGTACGCACAATATCGACGACATCGCCCCGTCCGCGATGCTCTGGGTCAGTAGGTCCTTTTCGTCTTGAACGTTCTTGTACAGGGCCGATTCGCCTTTGATGAAGCAGCGGTTCGTCAGCCGTTTGCTGAAGTGGAACCGGCCGCGTGCATCGCCGTTGCCGACGACGAGCGAGCGCAGTTTCAGCTTGGGTTCTTCCCCGGTGGCGACGCCGGTGGAGTCGCCGAGGACGATGGCGCCGCGTTGGGCGTCGAGGACGCTGACGGCGTCGTTGAGAATACTATCGAGGAGTTGATCTTCGGTTTCGAGGTAGACCAGGTGGTGGCCGGCCCGGAGCAGCGCCAGCAGTTGATCTCCGGCGCGGGGCATTTGATCGCGGCCGAAGGCGACCCGGCGGATGCCTTCGTCGAAGCCGCCTTTCATCGTCGCGGCCATCACCATCGAATCGGACGGCGGGCCTTCCGGCGTCGCGTCGGTCACTTCCACGAGGAAGGCCACTTTGCCGAACTGGACGATGTCCCGCGGCTGCAAGACGTGGTCCCCGGCCGTGATGCGCGAGCCGTTGATGTAGGTGCCGTTGGTGCTCTCGAGGTCGCGGACGAGCCAGCTTTCCGGGGTTTCGGCTGCCGAGGCGCGACGAACGACCTCGGCGTGGCGCCGGCTCACGGATGGATCTTCCAGCATCAATTCGAACTGGGGCAAGCGACCGACTCGGATCAGGTTCGGGTGCTCCCAAACCTGCCCTTTGATCACCCCGCTGACTCCGCGGAGCCTCATGACGCGTTTCATGGCCGCCTTCTCCCGCCGCAATCCCGAGAACGTGTTTTACAAGACTAGCACACTCAATCCGACGCGGGGCGGAGTCGAGCCGAATTCATTCTCCGCAGCGACAATCTCGCACGATCCTCACCATCCTCACACTTTGTCCTCACGGCCGCGCAATGTGAACCGGAAGGTCGAACCGACTCCGACGGCGCTTTCAACGGTCACGGTGCCTCCGTGGACTTCTACAAACGACTTCACGATGGCGAGGCCCAATCCGATGCCCCCCACTTTGCCCGGATCCGTTTCGAGTTTGTCAAAGATCTTGTCGATGCGCTCGGCGGGGATGCCTTCGCCGCTATCAGCGACCCAGCATTCGACTCGACCGTCCACGAGTTGCGCGCCGATGGTCACTTCCCCGCGCGGCGTGTATTTGATGGCGTTGGCGATGAGGTTCTGGAATACCCTCGTGAGCAAACTCGCATCGGCGTAGGCCGCGAACTCTTCGGGGACGCCGTTTACCAACCGTGTGCTGCTCGACCCGGCGACGGGTTGGAGGTCGTGCGTCAGGCTTTCGACCAGCGCCCAGAGGTCGATCGACTGGCGATCGAGCGCGATGCCGCCTTCGGTCTGGATGTGGGCGCTCTCCTTCAGAACTTTGTCGATCAGCGATTCGATCGCCTTCACGTTGCGTTGGAGCGTCTGCAGCATTTTCGCGGTGCGGGTATCCGTCTCCGGTCGGGCGAGTTTTAGTTCGAGCACCTTCGCCGCCAAGGCGATGGCGCTGAGAGGCGAGCGCAGGTCGTGGGCAACGAAGGCCAAGTACTCTTCGCGGCGGCGCTGGACTTCGAGCGCCTGCCTCGTGGCGAAAGTCTGTACGGCGAGCCCGATGGCGCCGTCGAAGACGCGATTGGAAATGTGGAACGCGCGCCCGAACAAACCCGAGCCGTGCCGCTCGGCGAGATCGTGGACGCAGCCCCGGAGGATGTTGTATTCGGCCACCACTTCGACGATGTCGAAGCCGTCCTCGAAGCGCTGCCGGCCGTGTTGGAGCGGCGTGGCGTCGAGCAATTGCTCGGGGATCGTTTCGTCGAGCACTTTCCGAAAAGCCACCGACAACTCGCCGAGGAATTCGGGGATGTGGTCGTTCAACGTCGGGGTATCGAGCGGTTTCGCCGAGGGCAATTCGCGCACTAGTCTGCGCCATTCGCTGAGCAGCGCGGAACGCTCGGATTCGATCAACGCGGCCAACTGCGGCAAGTTCTCAACAGCCATCCCAAACTCCGTGATCCGACCACTATCTAGCGGCATTGTATGGAGTTCTGTTCCTCTCAAGGCCTGTCGAACGGCCGGCCCAAGGAAACGTCGTGCCGGTGGAGTCCGGCGCGCGGTTGGCGGACATCGTTCGCGAAGATGTTATCGTCGGGGGTGCCAAGTGACGGCAGCGTGGTGAATCGGACGGAGCCACCCGCTGTGAGCACATTCCAACCGCCGTGGGATGCCGAGCCGGACAAATCGGCCGAGATCGGCAGCATCTCGCTGCTGGATTCCGGGTCGGGGAGCCTCGGGCCGATCAATTCGCCCGACAGGCCGCGGTACCCCAAAGAATAAGCGTAACCGACGTCGGTCGACGGGCCATCGCTCGGGCAGAAAGGCTTGAGGGTGGGCGGGTATTGCCCTTCGCGGGCGAGTTCCGCAACGAACGCCCCGGCCGTCGGGACCCGGTCGGTGCCGACTTGGGGGAAACGCCCGCCGTGGGTGTCCGAGTAGCCCGCCAAGGATGTGTGCAACTCGCGGAGATGATCTTGGCAGGCGACCGTCTGCGATCGCTGGCGCATCTTTTGGATCGTCGGTAGCAACAGGCCGAGGAACACGAAGGCGATGCACGCGGCCACGATGATATCGGCCCGCGGCCGGCCGATGAACGACGGCCGGTCGTTGGCCCAAGTTCGCGGCGTCGCCAGCGGGGTCGGTTCGCCTTGCGGGTGGTTCGCCAAATATTCGGCGACGTGCGCGATCGAAGCGAGGGCCAAGCCTTGGGGAGCCGAATCCGAGGTCCGCTCGGAGTTCAAGTAAGCCAAGTGCGACTTCAACAACTCGAGCTTGCGGGCGGTCGCGCGGTCTGACGCGAGGTGCTCTTCGAACACCGCGCGCTCGGCGCCGGACAACTGCCCCAAGGCGTAATCGATGAGATGGTCGTTCATGGGAAAACCTCCGCCGCCACGGTTTTCAACTCGGAACTATTCTGCCGGGTTCATCGCCTCGATCAACTTCGCCAAGGCCGCGTGCAATCGGGATTTCACGGTGCCCAACGGCACGCCCAAAATCTCGGCCGCATCTTGGTACTTCAACCCTTGGAAGTACGTCAAGATCACAACCTGTTTCAGCAAATCCGGCAGGTTCGCCACGGCATCCCGGACTTGCTGCCGACTCTCGCCGAGTTCCACTAACTGGAGGGGGCTAGGCCCGGTCGCTTCGAGCACGATGAACAGATTTTGGGCCGATTCTTCGGCGGAATCGTCGCCGGGCGGCATCAAGGCCGTCGTGTCGCGTCGCCGGGCCCGCCGTCGCATCGCATCGATCGCTTGGTGCGTGGCGATGGTGTAGATCCACGGCCGGGCCGGCCGACCCGGTTCGTACTGCTGGATCTTCTTGAACACCGCGAGGAACGTGTTCTGAAACACATCCGCGGCGAGGTCGGCATCGCCGACGTAGCGCCGGAGGTAGCCGAACAATTCCCGTTCGTATTTGCGCACCAGCGGGCCGAACCACTCCCGTTGCCCGGAACGGATCCGGGCGAGCAGGTCTTCGTCGGAGAGCGGATCGTCGGCCGTGGGCAAGCTGTTCACCCTGCTAATTCTACGCCCGGAGGTGAGGTTGGGTTCGCGGAAGCGCGGGGAATGACGGGTGGCATCCCCCACCGGCGAACGAGGTTGACCGGGATGCTCCGGCCGATAACTTTGCACGGGTTTCCGATTTCTATGAAATCCGCGTGCGTCGTTCCGTCAGTGTTTACAATCATCCCCACACGAAGACTCTGGACACTGTCAGTAGACCGTGCCAATCCCACGACCCGCGAGCCATAGCAATGCCCCGTCCGAACGACCGCGCCGTCGATCAACTCCGGCCGCTGAGCTTCCGGCGGAAGTTCACCCGGCAGGCTCCCGGCAGCGTGCTCGTGAGCATGGGGAACACCGTCGTCCTCTGCACCTGCTGCGTCGAGCCGAAAGTGCCCGACTTCCTCGTCGGCAAGGGCCGCGGCTGGCTCACGGCGGAATACGGGATGCTGCCCGGCTCGACGAACACCCGCAAAGCGCGCGACAAAGCCGGGAAGGTGGATGGCCGCAGCGTCGAAATCCAACGGCTCATCGGCCGGAGTTTGCGATCCATCGTCGATTTGTCGAAGCTCGGCGAGCGGACACTCTGGATCGACTGCGACGTGATCGACGCCGACGGCGGCACCCGTACCGCGAGCATCAACGGGGCCTACGTCGCCCTCGTCGATGCGTTGACCTCGGTCGCGGACAAACTGCCCTGTCCGATCTCGGAAATCTTAACCGACAGCGTCGCCGCAGTCAGTGTCGGCCTCGTGGACGGCGAAGTACGGCTCGACTTAGAATACGTGGAGGACCGCGACGCCGAGGTGGACTTCAACGTCGTGATGACGGGCGCCGGGAAATTCATCGAAGTGCAGGGCACCGGCGAAGAAGCGACCTTCACACGCAGCCAACTCGACGGCTTGGTCGATTGCGCCGCCGCGGGCATCGCGGCGATCTCGAAGCTCCAACTGGCGTCGCTCGGGAACTGACTCGGAGGCCGACCATGGCGATGATGGCGAATAACATCTTTTTGAAGATTCTGAGCCGGGAGATCCCGGCGAGGATCGTCCACGAGGACGACCTGTGCATGGCGTTCCACGACGTCAGTCCGCAGGCGCCGGTCCACGTCCTCATCATCCCCCGGAAGGTCATCCGCACCCACGCGGACATCGCGCCGGAAGACGCGCCGCTGCTCGGGCACATTCACCTGGTCGCGGCGAAGTTGGCCGCGCAACTCGGCCTCGGCGCCGGTTACCGACTAGTATTGAATTGCGACGAGCCGGCCGGGCAGACGGTGCCGCACCTCCATCTGCACCTGCTCGGCGGCCGCGATTTGGGCTGGCCCACGGGTTGAACCGATGACCGACGACGAATTGAAAGCCCTATTGGGCGAGCGGATCGCGGCCGTGGAAGCGCGGGTGACAGCGGCTTGTCAGCGGGCCGGTCGACCGCGGGACGCGGTGGCGATTGTCGCCATCACCAAGACCGTCTCCGTGCGGGTCGCGGGGTTGCTGCCGGAACTCGGCCTACCCGACTTGGGCGAAAATCGCCCCCAGGAATTGTGGAAGAAAGCCGCGGCGATCCCTGGCGCAAATTGGCACTTCACCGGGCACTTACAGCGCAACAAGATCGACCGAACGCTGCCGCTCCTGTCGCGGATGCACACCGTGGATAGCGAGCGACTCGCCGCCGCGATTCACTCCTTCGGCGCCGAGGTGCCCGTGCTGCTCGAGGTGAATTGCAGCCGGGAAATCGCAAAGGGCGGATTCGCTCCAGAGGAGATCCCCGGAATCGCCGACAAGCTGATGTCACTGAATGGGCTCCGCATCGACGGCCTCATGACGATGGCCGCGCACGCCGGCGATGGCCGGGCGACGTTCGCCGAACTCCGTCTCCTCCGCGATGGACTCCGGGATCGAACCGGTTCGGAGTTGCCCCAGTTGTCGATGGGCATGAGCAACGATTTCGAAATCGCCATCGAAGAAGGGGCGACGTTCATCCGCCTAGGTACGGTACTGTTCGAAGGGTTAGAAGGGGTGTAGCAACGATTCTTGATGGTTTTGTAGGGTGGGCCGAGTCTTTGAGTCCCACCCTACAAAACCATCAAGAATCGTTGCTACACCCAGCGGTTACCGCCGCTCGGTGCGTTGCGCCGGAACGGATACGATGCAGGACAAGGAGACACCCGCGCTAGAACTCACCGAACAGCAATGGCAAGCGTTGGAAATCCCCTACGAGACTCCGGCGCGCCTCGTGAACCCATCGACGCAAGAACGGTTCGTATTGGTGAGCGAAGCGGAGTACACGCGGCTGACCGACGATGACTACGAATACGACGACAGTCC
>JBBRUN010000215.1:0-8750 GCA_038247765.1 Gemmatales bacterium
CGGGCGGCCGCATCGCCGTCGAGGCGCGGGCCCGCGGCCATGCGGTAACGCTGTTGACCTCGCACCCGGATACGGTCGTCGGTGTCGAAGGCCTAGCGGTGAATCGCTACCGGACCTTCGATGATTTGCACGCGTTGATGGTGGAGCTGGTGCCATCGGGGCAATTCGACGCAATCATACATACCGCGGCGGTGAGCGATTACGCGCTGGCGGGTCTGTTCGAAAGCCAGACTTCATCCGCGATTTCGGCGGGCGCGGTCTCTGGGAAGCTCAGCAGCCGGCACCCCGAGCTTTGGATGAAGTTCACGCCAACGCCGAAGCTCGTCGATTTCGTCCGGGGGCTTTGGCACTTCGCCGGTCTCCTCGTGAAGTTCAAACTCGAAGTCGGCGTGACCGACGACGAACTACTGGCCATCGCCGCAAGATCTCGTGCCCAATCCGACGCGGACTTCCTCGTGGCCAACACCCTCGACCGCTACGAAACCGACGCGTGGCTAATTGATCGATCCGATTCCGCGAGTCGGGTCGTTCGCGCCGAGCTCCCCTCGGTTCTGCTGAATCGGCTAGAACAGGTTTTTTCAGCGCCGCCGGGCACGGATCGAGTAAACTAACTCTCGACCGGCCCCCGGGCATTCGGTTCTGACGATTGTGCCCGAAGCGCCGGTTCCCGACCCGCGACGGAACGCGGACGCGGTTGGATTCTCCGGCAAGAAAGGAGTCGGCCGGTCGATCTCATTCGAGTGGAACGGGTTTGCGCCCGCCCGAACGGAGACCTTACCGATGAAGCGTATCGCCGCGATTCTCACAGCTAGCCTCGCTGTCGCCACGGCCCAACCGGCCGGCGCCTTCGACTTGGGCCTCGGTCTATTCAAACGCAAACCGCAGGCGAACGCCCCGAATACGTCGAAATTGGACAACGGCCTCAAGATAAAGCAACTCGTGGCGACGCTGCAGTCCGACCCGGACACGGATCGGCGGAAAGTGGCCGCGGAAACGCTGCGGACGCTCGACCCGCGGAACAACGCGGACGTGATCCCGACGTTGGTGAGCACGCTGCAGAACGACCCGAACGCCGGGGTGCGGGCCATCGCGGCCGAGTCGCTGGGGGCGATCAAGTCGATCTATCCGGCGGCCGGGGCCGCGCTGGAGTCGTCGGAAAAAACCGACCCGGACGCCAACGTTCGGGCCATGGCCAAGGCCTCGCTGTGGCAGTACCACCTCAACGGGTATAAGACGCCCGGCCCGTCGATCGCGAGCCTGCCGAGCCAGACGGGGGAGCCGCCACTGGCCATCCGCAAGCCCGTGTTGCCGCCGAGTCCGAAGCCGGTCGAAGTCGCGTTCAAGCCGATTACGCAAGGGCTGGGGAAAGGCGTGCCGATGCAGCCGACACCCGAGCCGCCGTTGGCGAAGCCGAAGTCGCCGCCCGCCGGCGTACCGGACGTGAAGCCGCCGATGCCGGTGCTCGTCGCCCCGCCGATTCCCGTGCCGATGCCGATGCCCGAACCGATGATCGCAGTTCCGCTGCCGAAGTTGGTCCCGCCGATCTCGATTCCCGATGTGCCCAAGTTCCCCACCGGCGACGGCGTGCCGACGGTGCAACCGCCGAAGCGCTAATGGAACCGCGCCGCCCGCTGTTGTGCTGGTTTGTCATCGGCGCGACGGCGATCGGCGCGGCTCAATTCATTTGGCTGAGTACGCACGCCTGGGAGCCCACGGCATTCCTGCAAGTCGGCGACGATTCCCCGGCCCGCGCCCCCATCGAACGCGACTTCCCCGACTTGGCGCGGAACCCGCGCCATTCCCACGACGGCAAATACAGCTACCTCGTGGCCCGACAGCCGGCGTTCTGGCGGGCCGATGCCGAGACGATCGCCGGCCTCCAAGACCCCGCCTACCGCTATTCCCGGCCGCTGTACCCTGTCCTCGCCGGCTTGGCCGGGCTTGCATCGCCGAGCGTCGCGCTGGCCGGGTTGATCCTCGTCCAAATCCTAGCGGGCGGGCTTTGCGCCGCTGCGCTCGCGGCCTTCGCCCGTCGACACCACTTGCCGGCCGCGTTCATTGCGGTCAATGTCGCCAACCCGGGGCTGTACAGTTCGGCCTGTTTGCTCACCTGCGATCTACTGGCCCACTCCCTCGCCATCACGGCGTGGCTCTTCGTCGAACGCGGCCGGTTCCGCATCGGCATCGGGTTGTTCGCGCTGGTGCTGCTGACGAAGGAATACTACGCCCTGACCCCGCTGGCGTTGGCGGCCGCTTGCGCCGGGCAACGCCGGTACGCGCTCGCCGTCGCCTTGGCCGCGATCCCCTCGTTGCCGATCGCTTTGTGGAAGCTGGCGCTGACGGCCGAGTTCGGTCCCGGTCATGGCCTCAGCAACTTCACTTGGCCCGGCGGAGGAATCGCCGCGGCGTGCCCAATGTGGTCCGGCGGCGGTAACTGGTTGGGGCTGCTGGCGATCGCAGTCGTGGCCATCTCGCTCGTGGCCGCGGCATGGCCGCGATCGCCCGCTCGGCTGCGCTGGGCCTGCGCCGCGTGGGGGCTTCTGGGGTTGTGCGCTTCCAAATTAGTGTGGGGCGATCCGGCCGATCTGCTCCGCGCGATTGCCCCGGCGTGGTGGCTGGCCAGTTGGTTCGCCTTTTCCAAAGGCCAGTCGACGGATTCTGGCGGAGGATGTCCGATGTCGCTTTCAGCTTTCGGTCATTCTGCATACCCCCCCCGCTGAAAGCTCCGAAAGCTCCGAAAGCGAAACTGAATCGCGTCGGTAGCGACTTCGCATCCGTCACCCCGACGCCTGTTTCGATTGGGATTCGCAACGGCGCGATGCTAATATGTGACGGTACAGGAGATCTTCGCCATGGTTCGTTCCCTTCAAATCGCCACCTTCGGCGGCGGTTGCTTCTGGTGCACCGAGGCCGTATTCGAAGACGCCAAGGGCGTCGCCACGGTCACCTCCGGGTACGCCGGCGGGCATGTCGTGAATCCGAGTTACGAAGCCGTGTGCGGGAAGAAAACCGGGCACGCCGAGGTGATTCGGATCGAATTCGATCCTTCGGCGATTTCGTACCGCGAGTTGCTCGGCATCCACTTTGCCACGCACGACCCGACGACGCCCAACCGCCAAGGCAACGATGTCGGCCCGCAATATCGCTCGGTGATTTTCTTCCACTCGCCCGAGCAGGAACTCACGGCGAAAGCGGTGATTCAGGAATTGGACGCCGAAGGGGTCTTCCCGAACCCGATCGTCACGGAAGTGGCGGCGATGCCGGAGTTCTACCCGGCCGAAGATTACCACCAAGCTTACTACCGCCAGAACCCGATGCAACCGTATTGCGCCTTCGTAACGGGCCCGAAAGTCGCCAAGTTCCGCGAGAAGTTCGCGCACTTGCGGAAGCCCTCGACCCCATGATCCTCGACCTCGATTCGAACGCGACGACTCCGCTGCTCCCGGAAGCGTGGGAGGCCATGCGGCCGCTGATGCTCGAGAATTCGGGTAACGCTTCGTCGGCGCACGCACTCGGCCGCAAAGCCCGGCAGCAACTCGAGTCGGCCCGGGAAGAAGTCGCGGAACTCCTCGGCGCTAGGGCCGACGAGGTCTACTTCACCGCCGGGGCGACCGAAGCGAACAACCTCGCCTTGTTCGGGTTGGCCGGGGCGATCCCCGGAGCGATCCTCGCGGCGCCGATCGAACACCCGTGCGTCATCGAGCCGCTGAAAGCCCTCGAAAAGAAGGGCTTCACGCTCGATTGGCTCCCGGTGAACCCGCGCGGTGTCGCCGAACAGCGGGAAGTCTTGCCCCGCGTGACCGCCGAGACTCGGCTGGTCGCGCTGATGCTGGCGAATCACGAAACCGGGGCGATTCAACCGGTTCGCCACGTCGCCAAGACGCTGCCCAAGGGCATCCCGGTGCACACCGATGCGGCCCAGGCCGTCGGCAAGATCCCGGTCGATTTCCGCGATCTCGGTGTCGCATCCCTCAGCGCCAGCGCCCACAAATTTCACGGGCCCAAGGGCGTCGGTTTGCTCCTTCTCAAGAAAGGGCTACCCTTCCAACCGACGCTCTTCGGCGGCCACCAACAGCGCGGCATCCGCCCCGGCACCGAAGCTGTGCCCCTCGCCGTCGGGTTGGCCGTGGCGCTCCGGCACGCCATCCGGGGCATGGAGGCCAATCGGGCCAAGTGGGTCGAACTGCGGGCGGCGTTCCTCGCCAACCTCGGGGTCGAATTCGTGGTCAACGGATCCGCCGACGGACTGCCGACGACGCTGAATCTGTCGTTCCCGGGCTGCCGGGCGGAAGTGCTGCTGATGGCACTCGACCTCGCCGGGATCGCCTGCAGCACCGGCTCGGCTTGTTCGAGCGGTTCGCTCCTGCCATCTCCGGTACTGGAAGCGATGGGAGTTCCGCCGGTCGTGCTCGAATCGGCGATGCGATTCAGTTTCCACGCCGGGCGCACAAAAGAAGAAATGGAGTATGGCGGACAGTTGGTGAGCAAGAGCGTGCGCAGCACGCTCCGGCCCTGAGAAATCAGGCTTACCGCGCCAACCGGACTTAGCACCCGCTTGTTGACGGCTTATCCACAATTCGCGGGCGTCCGGAATCATCCCGAATGGCGCATTGGGGTTGCGCCGAACGGTTGGGCTGTTCTCCGGATGCCATTCTGCGTAAACTGGGCACATGGTTACGCCAGCCGTCATCACCGGCGTCGAAGCGCGGCCCACTCTGTGGGTCGATTTCCACATTTTGCCCGAGAATCGTTCGGCCGTCCGGGCCTGCAAGCGGGTCGTCCAAGCTTTGCATCGCCCCCTCCGCCGCATTCCCTTCGCCGCACCGCTTTTATTGCACGGCCCTTCCGGCACGGGCAAATCCTACCTCGTCCAGACCCTCATCCGGGAAATCATCTCCGGGCCGACCGCACAGACGGTGCAATCGATACCCGCCAACGAATTTCCCCGTTCCACCTCTTCAACCGAAAACCCGCAAATCGCCGCGGAAGAATTCGAAGATTTCCTTTCCTGCGATCTGCTGGTGGTCGAAGATTTAAACGAAGCCAAGGAAGCGGATGTCGATTCCGTGATCCGTCTGCTCGACCACCGGATCGCCCGCCAGAAACCGACCGTCGTGACCGCCTCGGCAGGCCCGGCCGGTTTGACGACTTTGCCCCGCCGGCTGACCAATCGCCTCGCGGCGGGCCTCGTGGTTCGAATGGAGTACCCCGGCGTCGTCAGCCGCCGGCAACTGATTCGAAGCGTCGCCGAGAAGCGCAAACTGATGCTCGAAGAAGCGGCGGTGCGCTGGCTGGCCAAGAACTCCGCCGGCAGTGTCCGATTGCTGCTGGGCTCCATCGAAAAATTGAAGCCGCTGGGGAAAGATACCGGCTTACCGCTGACCGCGACGCAAGTGCGCGATTGGCTCCGCGAACCGGACGCCATCATCGATCCGATGGAGCGAATCGTTAGCCGGGTGGCCAGTAGTTACGGCGTGAAACCGAAGGAACTCCTCGGCCCGAGCCGGTTGAAGGGCGTGCTGGTGCCGCGCCAAGTGGCGATGTATTTAGCCCGCGAGGTGGCCAAACTGCCGCTGGCGACCATCGGCCGATACTTCAACGGCCGCGATCACACGACCGTGCTGCACGCGGCCCGCAAGGTCGCCGAGGGGATCAAGAGCGACCCGCAACTGCAGGTGGCGGTCCGCGAATTGAAGGCCGGCTTGAAGTGAACGGCGCTGTGGACAACCCGGCGCGCGTTCGGCGCGCGACTGTCATCCGGCGACGCGCACTTTCCTTCGTAATTTTTTCAAAGCTTCACCCCGGATTCTTCCGACGCGGCGCGCCACTCCGAAACCACTCGCGCGCCGGCTTTTCCACATCGCGCCGGTTCGCGCATCTCCCAATTCCAACTGGCACATCGGCCGATTTCACCCGAACGCGCGCCACGAATGGCGGTCGCCTTACTGCTGTTAGTTTGTTTTCTGACGAAAGAATAAAAGAAGAGGAAGAGCCGCGAAGGGGAGAAGGCAATTCATAAACTTGACCCCACGCACCGACGAGACGAACGCCCGAGACGAACGCCATGAAAATGACCTGTGCCCGCGATGCCCTCCTGACCGCCTGCCAGATCGTGCAAGGGGCCACGGCCAAGCACACCACGATGCCCATCTTGGCGAACATCAAGGCCGTCACGCGGGACGACGCGCTCACGCTCATGGCCACCGACAGCGAAATCGGCATCCGCTACGAGCTCCGCGGCGTCAAGGTGCAACGGGCCGGCGCCGCCATTTTGTCGGTCACCAAGTTGATCTCGATCCTCCGCGAATCGTCGGAACCCGAGATCACCATCGACGCCGGCGAAGAAACGACCAGCATCAAACTCAGCTCGAGCAAGTACGAACTCCCCGCCGGCGTACCGGACGAATTCCCGGACATCCAAGAGTTCGATTCCAGCGCCCGCTACCACGAGATCAAAGCCGGCGTCTTGCGGACGATGATCCGGCGAACCGTGTTCGCCGCCGAGAAGCGCGAGAACACCCGCTACGCGGTCACGGGGATTCTTTGGGAAGCGGAGAAAGGTCGCGCCCGCCTCGTGGCCACCGACACCAAACGCTTGGCCATGACCGACGGCCCCGCCGACATCCACGGCGGCGAAGACGCCAAGCCGCAATCGCACTTGATCCCGCTGAAGGCGATCCAACTGCTCGAGCGGAACCTGTCGGACGACGGCGAACTGATCCGCGTATCGCTGAATACGAACGACGCCCGTTTCCAGACCGAGCGGGCGATGATCTACACCAAGCTGGTCGAAGGCCGCTTCCCGCCCTACCAGCAGTTCATCCCGAAGAAGATGGCGGTGAAACTGACGCTGCCGGCGGCGGAGTTCTTCGCCCGGATCCGCCAAGCGGCGATCACGACCGACGACGAGAGCAAGCGGGTCGATTTTCACTTCGAGCCGGGCAAACTGACGCTGCAAGCCCGCGGCCCCGAAACCGGATCGAGCGAAGTGGAAATGGCCCTCCCCGGCTACGACGGCCCGGAGATCGAGATCGCCTTCGACCCGGCCTACCTGACCGAGATGCTGCGCGCCACCGACGGCGAACCGACGCTCTTGCTGGAGATGACCGAAGCCCGCGACCGGGCCATCTTCCGCATCGGCGAGCACTACCTGTACCTGGTGGTGCCGATGGTGGGGTGAGTTGGCAGAAACGCGAACAGCCGAGGGAGATCCCTCGACTGTCGTGTGATCAAAAAAATGCAGCCGAGTGGCTCAAAGCCAGCGAACCGCGTACGCAGCTCTCCCAACCGCATAATTATTATACCCCTTGCAAATAGTTTGTAAACGCGTTTACGGATAAATCCACAAGGCAAGCACTGCTATGCACTTGCTGTACTTGGATGACTCTGGTTCGGCGGATAACAAAAATGAGCAGTACCTCGTCCTCGGAGGAGTCTGCCTCTACGAATCGCAGATTCACTACGTCACAACGGAGCTGGATCGCATAGCCGCGCGGTTCAGCTCTGACGATGCCGATGGAGTCGAGTTTCATGCGTCCGTCGTCTTTTCCGGCCGTGAAGAGCCGTGGAAGTCTTTGAAGAAGGAGGAGCGGCAGTCGGTCATCAAAGAAGTGCTCGGTGTACTGACCAACTCCTACGACACCGCACGGGCATTCGCCACGGTTGTTCACAAGCCTTCCTGCCAGGATCGCCACCCGATGGAAGTGGCGTTCGAAGACATTTGTAGCCGATTCGACCGCTTTCTGAGCCGGCCCGGCGTCGATAGCCGCGGACTGATTATTTTGGACGAGAGTACGCATGCGACGCGGCTGCAGCAGTTATCGCGACAGTTCCGCCGTTTGGGAACACAGTGGAATGCGATCCGCCGAATCGTCGATGGACCTCTTTTCGTTTCCTCACGATCCTTCCGCTGCATCCAACTCGCCGATCACATCGCTTACGCCGTCTTTCGGAGATACGAAGCAAAGGACACAAATTACTTCGATGTATTCGCCCATCGATTCGACCGTGTCGGCCCCGTCATTCACGGTTTGAGGCACATCGAAACCGGGGCATCAGCAACCTGTTTGTGCCCCTCGTGTTTGAGCCGTGCCAACCCGTGATGTCCGATCGGTTCGGTTTGTTCCACTTATCATCCCACAGCATCCACCATCTGCGAATAGAAACCCGGCGACACATCTGCCGGGCCGGCTCCGACCACCACTTTCAACTCATCTTCGATGGTCAGCTTTTCCGCTAAGGCCAATCCCGCGGCGGCTAGGCAGACTGACCGGCTCATCCCCGCCGAGCAGCAAATCAATACCGGAATGCCGGCTTCCAACATCGCAGCGACGGTTCGCACAGCCAGCCGGATCAACCACGGAGGATTGTTCGCATCGTCGGAAAGCGGAAAGCGACAGCGGATCAAATCGCGCGGGAGTGCGGCGTGCGGCTCGCTGTCTGCGAGTTCGACTACGGCCGCGATTCCCGCATCGAGCACGGCCCGCGCATCGCGGAGATCGCCGGCGTGACCGATCCAGAGTTGTCGGCCCGCAACACGCCGCATGGTTCACCTCAGCAGGTATGTTACTCGATTTGGTTCATCGATCCGCACTTCCGGCCGGATCCCCCGCCCGAAAAGAAATGCCTACCAGCAGTTCATCCCGAAGAAGATGGCGGTGAAACTGACGCTGCCGGCGGCGGAGTTCTTCGCCCGGATCCGCCAAGCGGCGATCACGACCGACGACGAGAGCAAGCGGGTCGATTTTCAC
>JBBRUN010000216.1:0-8730 GCA_038247765.1 Gemmatales bacterium
CATCCGCGACGAACCCGATGCGAACCGCAGGCCGTGCCAGCGGTGGAACCAAACGGCCGGGTATTGCTTGGCATGGCGATTCGCCAATACGCATTGCCCGCCATGCAAGTGCCCGGCGAAGACGAGATCGTACCCGGCGGCAACTGCGGCCGGAAAATCGGCCGGGTCGTGGGCGCAGAGGATTCGCGGTCGCTGGGCCGATTCGAGGATCGACCCGTCGATTCGAACCGGGCCTTCGACCGGTTGATCCGGCAGCCACGTTCCACCCGCCTCGCAGACGGCGCTGCGCACCGACTCCGCGCCGAGGCGAACATCGTGATTGCCGGGGATGGCGCCGACCGAGGCCACACGGATCAGCGCGGCAACCAAATCGCCGAGTTCGGGCAAGGCCTTCGTGCGATCGACCAAGTCTCCGCCCAACAAGATGCGATCCGGACGGGTCTCCGTCGCTGCAGCAATCAGTTGTGCGGGTACGGTCTTCGTCCACCGGTGCCCGAGGTGCAAATCGCTGGCGTAGAGCAGTCGCAGCGGCGCCGGCAGCTTCATGCCGATTCGCTCGGTGCGGACTTGCAGCGGGCCGTACGCGCCGAATTCAAATCGCATCCGAAGTTCCCCATGGCTCGGGTGGCGCATTCCGGAGCCGCTCGTACCAGATGCAGATCGCCAAGCATCCCAAGCACCACGAGCGGAGAAATCCACGGCCGGCGAAACCGCCCGCGAGCATGGTCACGGCGATGGGCATGACGACGGCCATCACGCGCAGCGTGCCGCCGGCGCGGACGGTCCACCGGCGCGCGGCGCGGAATGGCCGAGGCTCGCCGTCGATGGCCACGGGGAAGAGGAACACGCCCTGCGCTTCGACGGCGTAAAACAACGGGATCGAACAGATCGTCAGTACCGGCCAGTCGATCGCCATCACCGCGATGGCCCACCCCAGCGCGACAATACTGGCGGCGCCGTACTTAAACCAACCCAAGGCGTGGAAATTCGTGGTTATCGGCTCTGGAATCGGCACGCCGCGAATCTGCTCCATCGCCATTCGCATCCACATCGCGCCAGAACGGAAGCCGTGCCGTCCGGCTACACCTGCGCTGCGGGCCAATTCGCTTTCAGGCGCATCGTAAAGCTCCGCGGCCCGGCGCAAAAGCGAACTCCAAGTTGTGCGATCAGCCATCGATCGCACCCCGTGCGAAGCACCAGTGCGCCCACGCCAAGAAAGCCACGCCGTTGCCGAGGGTCAGCGTGCGATGGGCGAGAACTTCGCCCCGAGCGCAACGGCGGTGAAACAGGAACTCGTCGTAACAGATGAATATCACCGTTGCGATCAGGGCGATCAACACGGGCACCAGTAATTGCGCCGGCCGCGGAACGATCGACGCCACCGCCATCAGCAGGAACAGCGGGATGCCGCCGCCGGCGAGTGCCGCGACATGGGCTCGGTGTTCGCGCCGCCCGACGACTGTGGAACCCGAGCGATGAATCCGCCAATCGATGACCCCGGCAATCGTCGCCAGTGAACCGCACACCGCCACCACCCAGAATTGCCAAAAATAGTCTTGCGGTCTGGCCAGCCAATCGAAGCGAGCGTCGTTCCGGAGCAGGACGAGCCCCAGGGGAAATGCTAGCGCCGGCACCAACAGAGCCAGCAACGCCGCCGGACCGTGGGCACTCAATCGCCGGCGCGTCAGTCGAATCGATTCGGACATTGTCACTCCCAGCCACGCTATTCGCTTTGCAATGCAAAGTTACGGTGCGATGCTGGCTCCGTCAATGCGAAGTGCCGCTGTTACCAGCCGGCTTCGTCGTCGAACGGAGCGTTAGACGTGCGTTCGGGCTTGGCATTCCGGGCTTTCAACACCAGTTCGGCCAATTCGAAATCAGCCCGCGTCGTGATTTTGAAATTCGTCGGTGAACTTGGCACTGCGTACACCGAGTGCCCCAGCGCCTCGACGAGTTGGGCATCGTCGGTGATGGTCGCGGGGAACTGGCTCCGCTGGGCGTACGCTTCGACGAGCCAATCGCGGCGCACGACCTGCGGTGTCTGGGCGGACCACAGGCCGGCACGGGGAACCGTCTCGGTGATTCGATACGTCGCGCTCTCGACGCGCTTCAAGGTGTCGGCGACCGGCACGGCCAGCATCGCCGCCCCGTAGATCGCGGCCGCGGCGAAAACCGAGTCGATGTCTTTCGGAGTCGCCAGCGGTCGCACAGCATCGTGCACGGCGACGTACTCGACTTCTTCCGGGATCTCCGCGAGCGCGTTCGCCACCGACTCGAATCGCTCCGCGCCGCCCTTCACGATCGACACGTTTTGGAAGATGCAAACTCCGGCGTAACGGCCGGTGAAGAATTCGCAATCTTCGGGCGGCACGACGACATAAACCCGGCTGACATCGGGCCGGCTCCAGAAAAGCTCGGCGGAGCGTTGCCAGACGGCTTTGCCATCGAGCGAGAGAAACGGCTTTTTCTGCGGCCCGCCGAAGCGACTAGACTGCCCGGCGGCGGGGAGGATCACGGCGAAATTCGACACGGCTAATCTCCGGGGTCAGCTCCGGGGTCTGTTCTAGCGATTGCCGCCAACTGGCCACGAGTTCCTGCCAACGCGCCCAAACGATTTCTTGCTCCGCCAACAGTTGTTCCACGTCGGCGGCCGAGCGGTCGGCGCCGGCCAAGTGCTCGTCCCAGGCTTCGTCGATCGATTCGTATGGGACGTGGATTCGCAACGCTTCGACCGGCCCGCCCCGCTCCGAATAGGCGGTTTGGAAGGCGGCTTCGTAGCGGTCGAGCGATTTCAAACAATCGCCCACGGCGACGGCGATGGCCCCGAGCGACGTCTCCCAAACGCGTGCCGCTGGCATGGCATTCCCCGATTCGCGATTTCTTGCGGAAGCTGCGCGCTATAGCGAAGGTGGCGCTCCAAAAACAAGCGGACTTTCCCGGAATCCTACTTGCGGGATTTCGCCCCGTGGGCTATCGCGTCCGGTTCAGCTTGGGGGAAGCTTCCATCGTCCGAATTCCGATGCGCCGCCCCCGGCGCTTCGCCAGGAGGGCACCGCCATGTACGTGGCCTGCTCGACTCTTTGCTTCAGCCAGATGCCCCTATCCGACGCCTTGCGGACCATCCGCGAGATGCACTTCGCCAAGGCCGACTTGGCTATCCATGAGTCCGGGTCGCACCTGCGCCCGAGCGCTGTGCTCGCCGACGTGGCCAAGGCCGCGACGCAGTTGAAAGCGGCCAACGTCGCCTTCGCCGCGTTCCATTTGGAATTTGCCGAGTTCGACAGCGAAACCACCCGGCACCAGCTCCGCGCCGTCTGCCGGTTGGCCCGGACGATGGCCGTGCCGCTGGTGACGGTGACGGCGGCGCCCGTCGGCAGCGACCCCGGCGCTGAAGCCGTGCGGTTGAAGGCGTGGGCGAAACTCGCCGTGATCGAAGGCGTGATCTTGACCGTGGAAACGAAGATCGGCACCGTCACGGAAGACGTGGCCTGCGCCGCCGATCTCTGCCGGCGCGTTCCCGGCCTCGGCCTGACGCTCGATCCGAGCGACTTCACGACGCGGAACCACACCGACGATGGCTGCGATCCGCTCTACCCGTTCGTGAGGCACGTCCGCCTGCGCGACTCCGGCAACAAACCGGAGCTTTTCCAACTGCGCATCGGCCAAGGCACGATCGAATACGGCCGTATCATCAGCCACCTCGACCGCTTCCGGTACGACCGCGCCTTGTCGGTGGACATCCGCGATTCGCTGGAAAACAGCTTTCCGGTGGAGCCGGAGATCCGCAAGCTGAAACACCTGCTGGAATCGCAAGTCTGATGGGGCAACGCGTTGGATAAGTCGCTGACCATCGGCCATTCCCATCGGGGAGTGGCCGCGTTTCGTGATAGATTCCCCACTCGACCGTCATATCTATGTGCGATGTCCGTCCGGCGCAGGGCAAATCTTTTGTGAGTTTTCAGTTGGAGACTTGCGTCGGGAACGTGCTAAGGTCAATCTATGAAGAAGGTGCGAAGATTTTTCTCCCGACTCTTGCCCCGCCCGCGTAGCATTCAGGTAGTCATCAATCGAGGAGCCACTTCCATGATCTCCCAGCGCACCGGCCGAATGAGTGGCATCGCCCTCGCGGCCATCCTGTTCGCGATTCCCGCCTCCGCCGCCGATATTCCGAAAGTCGCCGGTACCGCCCAGTGGGACATCGCCCGCATCACGTCGCCGGAGTCGGTGGCCGAGATGAAGGCGCTGCAGACGCTGGTGAAGCAAGTCAACAAGCAATCGCTGTCGACCACGGTGGGGTTGCTCATCGGCAATGCCGCGGGCAGCGGCGTGATCGTCTCCGAGGACGGCCTCGTGCTCACCGCCGCCCACGTCGTCGGCAAACCGCGCCAACCGGTGATTTTCGTGTTGTCCGACGGCACCTTCGTGAAGGGCGAATCGCTCGGCATCAACCGGCTCGCCGACAGCGGGATGGCCCGCATCGTCGACCCCCCTCCGAAGAACGCCACTTGGCCCGGCGCGAAAGAGGGCAAATGGCCCGTCGCCGAAATGGGCAAATCGGCCGCGCTGAAGCAGTATCAGTGGGTCGTCTCGATGGGGCACCCCGGCGGGCCGAAGCAAGATCGCCCTCCGCCCGTCCGCACCGGTCGGTTGAACACCAAGAACGAAGACGTCGGCAAAATCGCTCTGTTGATGACCGATTGCACCCTCGTGTCCGGCGACAGCGGCGGCCCGCTGTTCGACCTCTCCGGCAAGGTCATCGGCATTCACAGCCAAATCAACCTGTTCTTGCTCGAATCGAACATGCATGTGCCGATCGACAAATTTCGCGCCGAATGGGATCGCCTGATCCGCGGCGATTCCATCGGCAAGAAGTCCGACGCGATCCTCGGCATCAAATTCGACGATAAAACCAAGAACGGTGCGGTGGTCGCGGAGTTGATCGAAACGAGCGCCGCCGCCAAAGCCGACCTCGCCGTCGGCGATGTCATCCTCAAATTCAACGGTAACGTCGTGAAAGCCGCCACCGACATTCCCGAAATACTTTCGTCGTACGAACCGGACGAAAAAGTGAAGCTTGTGATCCGCCGCGGCGAAGAGACGCTCGGCGTCGAAATCAAACTCGGCGGAACCAAGCCCACCCGGCCGAACCGCCGCCCGAACAACTGACTTTCCATCTGCCAGCCCGACCGAATAAAATTCATCGTCCGAGATCGCTCGTTCTTCATCATCCCGAGGCCAACCCACCATGAAGACCCTTCTGTCGATATTGGCTTTGGCGAGTGCCTTGGCATTCGCCCAAGTCGTCGCGGCCGCGGAAACGGCCCCGGACAAAGGCAAGAAGCTGTTGCCGAAGCTGTTCGAATCGGCCGTGGCCGACGCGGTCGACGCCACGGCGCGCATCCAAGTCGATGGCAAAGATGCTTCGTTGGGCGCCGTGGTCGGCAAGACCGGGTTCATCCTCACCAAAGGGAGTGAGCTCCGGAGTTCGACCATCACCGTGAAGTTCCGCGACGGCACGTCTTACGATGCGACATATGTCGGCTACCACAAACCGACCGATCTGGCGCTGCTGAAGATCGACGCCGAAGATTTGGCGACGGTGAAGTTCGCGAGTGCGAAACTCGCCGAGCCGGGCAACTGGGTCGCCGCGACTGGAATCAACTCCGAGCCGGTGTCCGTGGGCATTATCAGCGCCTCCGCCCGGAAACTCTTCGGCCTCGAATCGATCATCGAGAACGCCAACAAAGGGTACATCGGGATCATGTTCGGCATCAGCCCGAAAGAGAAAGACGAAGTGTCCGTGACGGAGGTGGTTCCGAAAGCCGCCGCGGCGAAGGCCGGAATCAAAGCCGGCGATGTGCTGGTCGAAGTGGCCGGTGAGAAAGTCCGCAACCGCGATCACCTGCCCGAGATCCTCGACCTGTACAAACCGGGCGATAAAATCGTCGTCAAAGTGAAACGCAAATTGAAAGACGAAGAAGAAACGGAAGTCCTCACCTTCACCGTGACGCTCAGCCCCCGTTCGGACATGAGCAAAGACGATTTAGCCAACGGCGGCGGCGGCGGACTCAGCGGCCGCCGGAGCGGCTTCCCGCAAATTATCCAGCACGACACGATTTTGCTCCCCAAAGATTGCGGTGGGCCTTTGGTCGATCTCGATGGCCGCGTGGTGGGTCTGAACATCGCTCGGGCCGGCCGCGTCGAAACGTGGGCTCTCCCCGCCGACGTGATCGCTCCCGTGCTAAAGGAACTCCAAGATGGCAAACACCCGGCCCCAAAGCTGCCCAAGGTGTCGTCCAAGCCCCTCGATAAATAAGCCCACCCCATTGCGTTCACCGGAGAAGTCAGTCGGAGCAGCGATCGCAAGCGACATGGGCAATCGGGTTAACGGAGTGCGTAGCCAGATTCGATGGCCGCTGCGTTTTCCCGATCCGCTTGGTCCGCGCTCGCCGATCGGACGGTCTCCTGCGACGAAATGCCATAACGTGGCGACAAGTTTCCAACTTGTCGATAAGAATACTCGCTGGAAAACCCCGCCGACAAGTTGAAAACTTGTCGCCACGCACGTCACAGAGCCGGAACAATTTCAATTGGACTCGTATTTGCGATTTGTGCGGAGAACTAGCGGCTAAGTGTGAGGATCATGGTGGCTCATCCCTCGGTGAGGTCTTACTTGGGGATCCTATACCGGAGCATCGCGTCGGTTAATTGCCGGGGCGCTGGAATTCCCCAATTTCACCTACCGGTAACGTTTCCGCAGCCGTCCTGATTGTGACCGGACTCACTCATCAACGATCAATTCATGCGTGAAACCACCACGCTCCCGATTCGGCGGGGGCGTGGTCGGCTCATGCCGAAGGTCTATTTTTTCACGGGAGCGGGTAATTCGACCGCCGGCGGTGGCACGGCGGGAACTGCCTCAGCCGGCGGCACGACACCCGGTACGGGCACTTGGAAGCCGGCACCACCGCCCAAGCCGCCATCGAGCCCAGGAAAGATCGGGTTGCCGGGGGTCGGGCCAAGCGGGCGGTCGGCGTCCGGACGGAGCTTGTCGGCGCGGGCTTCCGTCGTCACGAACAGCACGTTGCTCATGCGGATCACAGCGAGGCCGCCCATGTCGGCCGACAACCGCACGGCCGATTCCAGTGGCACATCGTCGATCTTGAGGGTGATTTTTTCGTCGGCGATCTTCTTGGCGCGGGGATCGATGACGACGTTGGCGCCGGTTTCGTCGGCCAGTTCCTTCAAGGTTTCCGCCAAGCTCTTGCCGTCCACGTCGATGTTGACGCGTTGGCGCAGTTGGCGGATGGTCAGCCCTTCGTCCGTGGAGACAACGATCCCGCTCGACGTGATGCCGCAGCGGAGGTTCATCGAAGCGAAGGCCGTGCGGAGGCCGTCCTTCAGTTTGACGTCTTTGAAGTCGAACTTGACGACCGGCTGATTCGGATCCATCCCGAGCATTTGGATCGTAGTCGTGTCCAAGGAAATGTCGATTTTGCTGACCTCCTTGAGCAGATCAATGGCTTCGTTCAGCGTCTTGCCGTCGGCTTTGCAGGTGATCTTCAGTTCGAGGGCCTTGCGGGCTTTCACGACGGCGTTATCGCCGGCTTTGGGTTCCGCCGGCACCGGCGCCGCCAGACCCGCGTTCGCGAGGGCGATCGAGACAACGACCGCGAGGGCCGATTTCGACAACGGCATCATCATGGAATGCTCCGAGAAATGGTTTTCGACCACTTTAGCTTAGCCCAAAAGAATCGCGGAGTCTGCGCGAAATCTCGGGGGATTCAGCCGGTGCCATATTCGTCTTTCCATTCGTCGTACCACGCCATCTGGATCGCTTCGAGGATTCTTTCGGACGACCCGGTGGTCGCGCCTTCGAAGCCTTCGAGGTCCATGACCCACTTGTGCATGTCGGTGAAGCGCACGGTGAGGGGATCGAGGGTGTCGTAGCGCTCGAAGAGGAGTTCGCCGATCTCGCGGGTGTCGGTCCAAGTCATCAGGTGATCCTCAGGCGAAGAATTCGGCCACTGGCACAGAGAAGCCGGGCAGGAACGGGGCGGTGAGGAGATCGGTCGCGGCGAAGATTTTGGGCGACTGGCCAAGAGGGTACGCGGTGATCGCATTTTTGGTGTCATCGAGTACCCAAACCAGTTCGACTCCGGCGGCGAGGTATTCGGCGGCTTTCGACTCGATCTCGGGCCAAGTGTCATTCTTGCTTTTCACTTCGACAACGAGCTTCGGGATCGTTTCGAGATAGCCTTCTTTCGATCGCTTCACCGGTAATTGATCCACCGTGAGGAAAGCGCCATCCGCAGCAACGACGCGATCCGGATTCCGGCGCAGGACGATGGGGACTTCAACATAAGCATTTCCCAACCCCGTCATCTGGGCATGGATGAGTAGAGTGGCGTGCACTTTGGATTGGTGCTCGGCATGAATGAAAGCAGCCGGTGCCATAATGACTAGGGCTCCATCATCGAGTTCATAGCGGACGTCCCCCGAAGGCAAACTCGTCGGCATGGCAATGAGATCGGCCGCGGTCAGCAAGCGCGGGGCGCTTTGCGCAACTCGGATCCGAACGGGCGGTGATGTGAGTAATGCAGTGCTCATGGAGGATATTCTACCGCTTCATCCCGTTCGTGTGGAGACCGTCACTGAACCTCCCCACGTTTGGCGGACACTGAGTTAAGGGTGTAAACTCCAATCGAGGAGATCACCCGTGGCCAAGAC
>JBBRUN010000217.1:0-8706 GCA_038247765.1 Gemmatales bacterium
CCAAGTCCCGGCGGGTGCGCAGCAGTGCGTGCAGACGGGCGAATACGTGAAAGCCGGCGACCCGTTGGTATACGGGCCGCTCGTCCCGCACGACATCTTGGCGATCAAGGGCCAAGAGGCCGTGCAGGAGTACCTCGTCCGCGAAGTCCAAGCGGTGTACCGCGCCCAGCGCGTGGACATCGACGACAAGCACATCGAGATCATCTGCTCGCAGATGCTACGCAAAGTGAAGGTCGAGAAGACCGGCGACACCGGGCTGCTGCCGGGCTTGGTCATGGACAAGTTCAACTTCGCCGAGATCAATCGCCGGTTGGTCGAGGAGTGCGTGAAGGTCGTCAGCCCCGGCGAGACCTCCTTCCGCGAGCACGAGATCGTGACCCGCGAAGCGTACGACGAAGAGCGCGCCAATCAGGTCGCCGCCGGCGGGGGCAAAAAGCGCCTGCCGACTTTCGAAACGCCGATCCCCGCCGACAGCGAAGTGCAACTGCTCGGCATCACGAAAGCGGCCGTGCAGTCGGACAGCTTCATCAGCGCTGCGTCGTTCCAAGAAACGACGAAGGTGCTCACGGAATCGGCCCTCGCCAGCAAGGTCGACTTGCTCGTGGGCCTGAAAGAGAATGTGATCCTCGGTCACTTGATCCCAGCCGGCACCGGGTTCAAGTTGCACCACGAATCGGAAGTGCGGATCAACATGCCGCCAGAACCGGGCTACACGAGCATTCCGGCGCACGATTGAGTTTGGCGAGCCGGCAGCGGGATGCGCCGGATTCTGTTTTGCGATTTAGAATCCGGCCGCTCACGCTGCCGGCTCGCCCGGATCATCCGATTTCACGAAATTCTTCGCAAAGCGCCCTAGCAGAAGTGGCGGCCATTTGCTTTATTACAGGTTCCGATTGCGCGGCGCGCCCGTGTGTCGGCACCTATTTGTACGAGTAGCGCCCGAGGTTCGGAATGCCGACGATCAACCAGTTGGTGAAGAAGCCACGCACGCCGCAGCGGTCGAAGCCGAAGCACCCCGCCATGGAAGGGTGCCCGCAAAAACGCGGCGTGTGCACCGTCGTGAAAACGATGACCCCGAAGAAGCCCAACTCGGCCCTGCGGAAGGTCGCGCGGGTCCGCCTGTCGACCGGGGTCGAAGTGACGGCCTACATCGGCGGGGAAGGCCACAACTTGCAAGAGCACTCGATCGTGCTGGTTCGCGGCGGCAAAGTCCGCGACTTGCCGGGCGTGCGGTACCACATCGTCCGCGGTGTGCTCGACTGCCAAGCGGTCACGGATCGCAAGCAAGCCCGGTCGAAGTACGGGGCGAAAGCGGACGGGAAGTAATTCACCGTTAACCCGACGCGCCAGCGTGGGTTAGAAATTTCGAATCGCCATTCCCCACGCTCGCGCGTCGGGCTAACATCGGGAACGCAATGGGCACGAAGGCACGCACCGCCAGTTATGAAAAAATGGCTCCGGATATCCGGTTCAACTCGCTCCTGCTCTCGAAGTTCATCAACTGCTTGATGCACGACGGGAAGAAGTCGGTCGCGACGCGGATCGTCTACGACGCCATGGATCTGATCAAGAAGCGCATCCCGGACGCCGACCCGATCGAAGTCTTCAAGGCGGCCATCGACAACGTGAAGCCGGCGCTCGAAGTGCGCTCGCGCCGGGTCGGCGGGGCCAACTACCAAGTGCCGATGCAAGTGAAGCCGCAGCGCCAGCAATCGCTCGCCATCCGCTGGATCCTCATCGCCATCCGCAGCAAAGCCGGCCGTCCGACCTTTCAACGCCTCGCGGACGAACTTATCGCCGCGAGTCGCCGCGAAGGCGAAGCGATGTCCAAGCGCGAACAAACCGTGAAGATGGCCGAAGCCAACAAGGCCTTCAGCCACTTCGCCTGGTAATTCGGTTCCAGTACAATTTTCACCACAGAGGCACAGAGAACACAGAGAAGAAGAATTCACCGCAGATAAAGAAGAGAACGCGGAGAAGACTGAATCCGAGTTGGCATCCGCCTTCTTGCATTTTTCATCTTCTCCGCGTTCTCTTCTTTATCTGCGGTGAATTCTTCTTCTCTGTGTTTCAATCTTTACTTCCGGTGCTGCGATGGCCAAGAACTCTAACACGACCGACGACCTCGCGAAGATTCGCAACCTCGGGGTGATCGCGCACATTGATGCCGGGAAGACGACGACGACCGAGCACCTGCTCTTCTACGCCGGGGCCAAGCACAAACTCGGCGGCGTCGACCAAGGGACGACTCAGACCGACTACGACCCCGAAGAACAAGAGCGCGGTATCACCATCTACTCCGCGTGCATCCCCTTCCAATGGGCCGGTTTCACCGTCAACCTCATCGACACGCCGGGCCACGTCGACTTCACCGCCGAGGTGGAGCGGAGCTTGCGCGTGCTCGACGGGGCGATCTGCGTCTTCGATGCGCAGAAGGGGGTCGAAGCCCAGTCGGAAACCGTTTGGAAGCAGGCGAATAAATACGCCGTGCCGCGGTTGATCTTCATCAACAAGATGGACGTCGTCGGCGCGAGCTACGATAAAGCCTTGGCCACGATCCACGAACGACTCATACCGGACGCCGCCGCCCACGGCCGGCCGGTGCCGATTCAAATCCCCATCGGCTACGGCTCGGAGAAGGACAGCCCCAAACCGTTCCGCGGCGTCATCGACATCCTCGAGCAGCAGGCCATCTACTTCGACCCGGCGGACGGCGGCAAAACGATCACCCGCGAGGCGGTGCCCGAAGAGGAGCTCGCTGCGGTGAAGAAATACCGCGAGGAGTTATTCGACGCCCTCACGCAAAACGACGACCAAGACTTGATCACGTCGGTCGTCCTCGACGGTCGGGAACCCGACCTCGTCAAAGTTCGCGAACTGATCCGCGAGCAGACGCTGGCGAGGAAAATCTACCCGGTGCTCTGCGGATCGGGTCGGGAGCACATCGGCATCCAACCGCTGCTCGACGCGGTCACGCTCTATCTGCCCAGCCCGCTGGATCGGCCGCCGGTCGTCGGGACGAACCCCAAAAGCGGGAAGGAAGAGCGCCGCAAGCCCGATCCGAAGGAACCCTTTTGCGGGCTGGTGTTCAAGGCCGCATGGCACCCGAGCGGGCACCGGTTCTTCATCCGCGTCTATTCCGGCGTCCTGCGGCCGAACGCGCGGGCCTTCAACACCGGCAAGGATGTGAAAGAGAACATCGCCAAGTTATTCCACGTCCACGCCGACCCGAATCGGGGTTTGGAAGAAGTCGATACCGCCCCGACTGGCGACATCGTCGCGGTCGTCGGGTTGAAGGAATCCAAAACCGGCGACACCTTGTGCGATACGCAGCACCCGATTCTGCTGGAGCCGATCAGCTTCGCGGAAGCCGTGGTGAGCCAGTCGATCGAACCCGAGAGCGGCAAGGACAAAGACAAGCTTGCGAACGCCCTCGAGATGCTCCAACTCGAAGATCCGACCTTCAAAGTGCAGGACAGCAAAGACACCGGCCAAGTGCTGATGAGCGGAATGGGGACGCTCCACCTCGAAGTCAAACGCCACCGGCTCGAGCGCGATTTCAAGCTCGAAGTGCGCGTCGGCAAGCCGCGCGTGAGCTTCCGCGAAATGCTGCGCGCCGGGCGGACGGTCGAAATTACCGTCGACAAACTCGGCGACAAACCGAGCTACGCCTACCTGCGCGTGTCGTTCACGACCTTCAAAACCGAGAAACCCGTGACGGTGCGCAACGGCTGCAGTAGCGAAGCGCTGCCGGCGCTGTTCGCCGCCGCGGCGGAGCGCGGTCTCGCCGACGCCTGCCAAACCGGCGAGCTCGGCTACCCGATGATGAACCTGCAAGCGACGATCACCGACGCCAAGTTCGACCCGCAACTGAGTTCCGAAGACGCCTTCGTGGTCGCGGCGAACAAGGCCTACCGCCAAGCCTGCGACGACAATATCGACCTCCTCGAACCGATC
Organism: Gemmatales bacterium; assembly: GCA_038247765.1. Classification (GTDB taxonomy): domain Bacteria; phylum Planctomycetota; class Planctomycetia; order Gemmatales; family Gemmataceae; genus JALHQU01. Next base: position 3,958 of record JBBRUN010000217.1, read on the forward strand.
ATGAAAGTGACGGTGAGCACCCCCGCCGACTTCCTCGGCAACATCACGGGCGACCTCGCCAAACGCGGCGGCGAAGTGAAAGAGATCTCCGGCGACTCCACGGCCGAGGTGGTGGCGTTCGTCGCGCTCGAGAAGTTGTTCACCTACGCCAACGAAGTCCGCAGCCTCAGCCAAGGCCGGGCGAACGCGAGCATGGAGCCGGACAGTTACCAAGTGGCCCCGATGGAGGTGGTTCGGCGAATTCGGGGGGGATAGGAGAGACGCTGGATGCAAGGCTACTTTGAATTCCTCATCTCGTTCGCAGTACTCGCCGCTATTGTGATTGCAATCGGTCGAGTGTTGGCGCGGAAGATCGGCTTCGGTTCTGAGCGCCGACGGCTTCACGGTGTGTTCGTTCTTTGGTGGAGCATTTGCGGCTTCGTTTTGGGTGGTGTGACGGCACCGTTACTTTCGAGTGCTGACACTTCACAGGGGTATGCCGGCATGGCTGGGTTCGGACTCTTGCTTGGGTGGTTGATCGGTACTGCTTACGGATTTATCGTCCTCGCGATACGACCCGGAGAGAATCTTTCCCGAGATCCTCGGAAGCAGTAGCGTGTAAAGAGAGGCGCAAATCGATTGAAGATTGAGGCATGGTGTGGCTATTCTGGCTGATTGCTGAAAAGTGATCGCTGACAACTGTCGCGTTCCAAGCCGAGAAAATCAAAACAGCCGTCTGCGGACAGCGATCAGTTGTCAGCTGAAACGGAGCTACTGATTCAGTCCCATACCACGGGGTGTCTGTACCATGTCCTTTATGACCGTCGCCGCGCGCAAGCGGATCGCCTTGGTCGCGCACGACAGCAAGAAGCCGGAGCTTTTGCTCTGGGCCAGCGCACACCGCGAGCTGCTGGCCCAGCACGAACTCCTCGGTACTGGCACCACCGGAAAGATCATCGAAGAGGCCCTCGGCATACCCGTGCGGCGCTACCTCAGTGGCCCCATCGGCGGCGATCAACAAATCGGGGCGCTCATCGCCGAGTGCGCCGTCGACGTGCTCATCTTCTTTTGGGATCCGCTTTCCGCCCAACCGCACGACCCGGACGTGAAAGCCTTGCTGCGACTCGCGGTCGTCTGGAACATCCCCGTCGCCAACAACCGCAGCACGGCCGACCATTTGTTTTCTTCGCCGCTGATGGCCCACAGCTATGAACGCAGCGTTCCGATTGTGGCATCGGCCAGCGTCTGGCCTAGGGTGTGAGTTGGTTCGCCCCTTTCCCCCGCAATCAAGTAACCGTAACTCCGCACCTTCGGAAGCAGCCGGCGCTTCGGTAGCCAGCCGTTCGCGCTCACCGGCATCACTTCCAAGATCCGGAAGCCTGCTTCGCGCAGCAATCGCAGCGCTTCGCCGAGGGAATAGTGGTGCAGGGTCAGCGGCGCGCCGCCGTAAGCTTGGGGCATGGCGAGGTCGCCCGAGCGCCAACCGCGAAGTCCCAAGCCGTGGAAGTAGCGGTTGTGGACGTGCAGCACGAACCGGCCACCGGGTCGCAAGGCCCGATGCGCATTCCGCAACACCACCAAGCGATTCTCGGTTCCGTGGATCATGCCGAGGGTGCTGAACAGGCAGGCGGCGCAGTCGAAATCGCGGAGGTCCGCGGGGAGTTCGACGAGGTTTGCCTTCACGAAGCTCTCGCGTTCGGTCGCTTTCTGCGCTTCGGCGACGGCCAGCATTTCGTCCGAGAGATCGACGCCGACGTATTCGAATCCCTTGTGGCCGAAGTGCCGGCCGAGGCGGCCGGTGCCGCAGCCGAGGTCGAGCAATCGGCCGGGGGACGGAAACCAGCGCTCGCAGAATTCGCAATCGACCGTCGCCAGCGGGGAGATCGCCATCATGGCGTCGTAGCCCCGCACCATGTCGGCGCTGCGCAAGTAATCGTGCAGGCCGCGGTCGACGCCGGGGGGGAGTTGCCAATCGGGGATCATGCGCAGCGTTCCACGGGCCGCCGGGTCTGTAGATTAGTTGTACCGAAGGTAACACAACATGCGTTCGCCAAACCGCCGTGACGGGTACAGCCTCATCGAGTTGATCGTCGCCCTCGGCATCCTCGCGGTGCTAATCGCGCTGACGACGTCCGCCGTGCAGCGAGTGCGGAACAGCGTCCGCGCCGTCGAGCGCGCGAGCTGGCACGAACAGCGCCAACTCGGCACCACCGAGCGCCGGACGCTGCCGCTGAAGGTGTTGTTCATCGGCAACAGCTACACGACCACGAACGATCTCCCCGGCACACTCGCGGCCCTGGTGCAGGCGTCGGGCCAGCAACCGACGCTCGTCGTCGATCAGCACTGCGTCGGCGGCGCGACCCTACAGCAGCATTGGGAAGCGGGCGATGCGCTGAAGAAAATCCAATCGAGCGACTGGGATTTCGTGGTGCTCCAAGAGCAGAGCCAGACGGCACTGCCGGCCTTCGGGCAGCAGGAGAAATTCTTCCCGTACTCCCAAGAATTCGTCCGCGAGATCAAGGCTCGCCAAGGGATTCCGCTCTTTTACATGACGTGGAAGCGGCCCGACACGCCGTTCCCGGCCGAGGATTGGATCGATTCGTACGTGCAGATTACGAAGCGGACGAAGTCGGAAGTCGCCCCGGCGGGCATCGCCTTCGAGCGCGTCAAACTCGCGATCCCCGGATGGAACCCTTACGCCGATGCCGGCGGCCACCCGACCTCGGCGAGTACGTACCTCACGGCGTGCGTCTTCTATTGCCAGCTTCTCGACCGCGATCCCGTCGGTTTGCCGCCGCTTGGCATTCCCGCGGCCGAGGCGACCATCCTGCAGAATTGCGCCCGCGAAGCGGTGAAGGACGGCCAGCGCCGCACCCGGTCGGTCCTTCTCCGGTAGGAGTTTCTATGTTACCGACCGACGTCCGCATCCGCGCCGTGAACTTCGGCTTCGAGGATTTCCGTTACCGCACCCCGTTGAAATTCGGCGGCGTACCGGTGACGGAAGTGACCTTGTTGAATGTGAACATGACCGTCGAAACCGCGGCGGGCGCAATCGCGGAAGGCTTCGGCTCGATGCCGCTGGGCAACGTCTGGGCGTGGCCGACGCGGGAATTGACGTACGCTCAGACAATGGGGTTCATGAAGCGGATCGCGGGAAAACTGGCGAAAGTTTACGGAGAATGCACACTCGCGGGTCACCCCATCCGCATCACGCACGAGTTGGAGAAACACCATGCGGGACTGGATCCTATCGCCCCCCTGCTCGCCACGCTTGTGGTCGCCAGCGCCTTCGACGCCGCACTGCACGATGCCTTCGGCAAAGTCCATGGGTTGAACTGCTACCACACCTACGAGGCGCCGTTCTTCGACGACGACCTCGGCGAGTATTTGAATGCCGATTTCGCCGGCGACAAATTGAATCGATCTATCGCGCGCGATCCGCAAGCGCGGATGCCGCTCTACCACCTCGTCGGGGCGCTCGACCCATTGACGCCGGCCGATGTTGCGCATCCCGTCGGCGATGGCGGGCCGGAGCATCTCATCGATTGGATCCGCCGCGATGGGCTGACGCACCTCAAGATCAAACTCAACGGCGACGACCTCGATTGGGATACCCAACGGATTGCGGCGGTACACACGGTCGCCACGGCGACGGTGCCCGAGCGTGATTTCCGCTTCTCCCTCGACTTCAACGAGCGCTGCCCGAATGTCGAATATCTCCTCGAAGTCCTCCGGCGGGTGAAGGCCGACGCACCCGTCGGCTTCGAGCGCATTCAATACGTCGAACAGCCCACGGCCCGCGATTTGCGTGCGAATCCGAACAACCGCATGCACGAGGCGGCGAAGCTGAAACCGGTCGTGATCGACGAATCCTCACTCGACCTCGATACGCTGCTGCTGGCCCGCGACCTCGGCTACACCGGTGTGGCCTTCAAAGCCTGCAAGGGGCAGACGCAATCGCTCTTGCTAGCCGCGGCCGCCCAGAAACTCGGCCTGTTCCGCTGCGTGCAGGATCTCACTTGCCCAGGGGCATCGCTGATTCACTCGGCCGGACTGGCGGCGCACATCCCCGGCGTCGCCGCGATCGAAGCGAACTCCCGGCAATTTGTGCCCGCCGCGAACGAAGCATGGGAAGGGCGCTTCCCCGGCTTATTCACGACCACCGACGGGACGCTGCACACGGGACAACTGACTGGATTGGGTCTGGGGGCGGTGGGTTAGTCCGAGGCGCCAGCGAGGGTTGGTGTTTGAGACCCTCCCTGGCGCGTCGGACTAACGGAGAAGGAGATCGGCGTGAGCGACGAACCGAAGGTGGATTCCCCGAATGTCCTCGCTCGATTCTGGGGCGGCGTACGCCAGTTCTGGAAGCCCGATCCGATTCGCGAGGTGGATCTCGAAGCCGTCCGTGCCAAAACTCCGGCGCCGGTCTTCTGGCTCTTCGGCAAGACGCAATCTGGGAAGACCTCGATCATCCGCTACCTCACGGGTGCCGAGGACGCCACCATCGGCAACGGCTTCCGGCCCTGTACGAAGACCTCGCGCATCTACCCGTTCCCGACCGACGACGCCCCGGTGCTCACGTTCCTCGACACCCGCGGTCTCGACGAACCATCGTACGACCCGGCCGAGGATCTCGCCTCGTTCGATGGCCAAGCCCACCTCATGATCGCCACCTGCCGGCTGCGCGATTTCGCCCACGGGGGTTTGAAAGACGCCCTTCGCAAAGTGCGCGCGGTGAACCCGCGCCGGCCGGTGGTGCTCGCCCTCACC
>JBBRUN010000218.1:0-8692 GCA_038247765.1 Gemmatales bacterium
GAATCAAGTTCAACAGCACGCCGACGCAACGCACCATCGCCCACATCACGAGCGCTCCGACGCTGCCGAGGACGAACAGCGTCAGTCCGCTGCTGACGTAACCCGTCCATACCAGCTTGTTCCCCGGTGCCGTCTTCCCGGTTTCGATCAGCTTGTTTCCTTTGTCGATCATCATCGGGAAGCGCTCGTTAATGAGCACCGCCCCGGCGCTCAGCGTGGTCGTGCAGACCCAGAGCATGGGCAGCAGCGTGACCGGCGCGAAACGCCCCCGGCCGGTGTTGACGAGCCACGTCGTGATGAGCGCGAGCGCCAGCACCGCGAGCGACTGATTGGCGATGCCGAACATCGGCCAGATAGTGTCGATGCTACCGGTGTAGATGAGCCAACCCCAACCGCCGGTGACGAGCGCACTCGCCAACAGTGCCCCCGGCAGCCAGTCCGGCCGGGCGAACGGCTTGAACACCCGGCCCATGGTTTCTTGGAGCAAGAATCGGCCAACGCGCGTGCCGGCGTCGATAGTGGTGAGGATGAAGAGCGCCTCGAACATGATGGCGAAGTGGTACCAATACTTCAGCAGCCCCTCGCCAGTGGCACCGATCATGGCGAAGGCGTCCTCGAAGATCAACGACATCCCCACGGCCAGCGTCACGGCTCCGCCGGTCCGACCCCGCAACGATTCGCCGCCGACTTTCTCTTCGACCTTGCCGAGTTTCCAGTCGTGCGTTTTCTCGGTGCCGAGGTTGGCGTTCGGGTCGCGGCCGTATTTCTCGTCCATCTCCTTCAACTGTTTCTGGAACTCCGGCGAGCGCTCGATGGCGATGTTGATGTCGTAGTAAAGGTGGTTGGGCAGCGACGCCGCGGCGATCAGGGCCGTCACGCCGACGAGCCCTTCGATGAGCATCGCCCCGTAGCCGATGGTGCGGATGTGCGATTCTTTCTCGATCATCTTCGGCGTCGTGCCACTCGACACGAGTGAGTGGAACCCGGACACCGCCCCGCACATTACGCAGATGAACACGAACGGGAAGATGCTGCCGGGGAACGTCGGCCCGCCGTTGATGAAAACCTCGTTGAGCATCGGGGCATTCAGCGGCGGATTCGCGACGCAGACGCTGGCGACAAGGAGGATGACTGTGCCGATCTTGAGGAAGCTCGACAAGTAATCGCGCGGCCCGAGCAGCAACCAGACGGGCAACACCGCCGCGATGAAACCATATACGACCAGCGCGATGATGGTCTCGTTGCGTGTCAGGGAGAAGTACGGTTCGAGTGCGGAGCCGGGGATCCACCCGCCGGCGACGACGGCGAACAGCGTCAGCGCTCCGCCGCCGAGGGAGGCTTCGATCACACGGCCGGGGCGGATGCGGTACATCCAGAGGCCGACGAGCAGCGCGATGGGGATGGTGCAAGCGATGGTGAAGGTGCCCCACGAACTGCCGGGGATGACTTGGGTGCACCCGGCGGGGAGTTTGATCCGATGGAACTCCGCGACGGTCATTCCCTGACGCTCGGCTGCTTGTTCCAACACCATTCGCCTAACTTCAGGTGAACGCCGATTTGGGAAGGGAGTTCCGCTGACATCCATCAATATGAGCAAGTCACGCTTGCCGACGAACCCTTGCGGCACCTTCACGCGGAAGGCTTCAGATCTCGGCGCAGCTACTTGATCGGTCGTGTAGCGAAATGAACATCCCGCTGGGAACTCGTAGACTTCGGACTTGCCATCCTCCGCATCCGTGATCGGCCGCAGCAACCCCCCTTCGGGGACAGTTATCTCTGTCCCGTCCGGAAGCCCCGCCTCCTCGCCGCCGAGCGCCTTCACCACCACGAAGCCCAGCCCCGCCAGCGCGATGATGACGATGAACAAAATCGCCACGCTCGCCAAGATCGCGGCCGGCTTGCCCAATTCGAATCGGGCGATCTCGGCGAGCGATTTCCCATCCCGCCGCACGCTCGCCGCCAGCACGAGCATATCCTGCACGGCCCCGGCTAGGCAGACGCCGATGACGAGCCAGAGCAGCCCCGGCATGTACCCGTACTGGATGGCGAGCACCGGCCCGATGAGCGGCCCGGCCCCGGAGATGGCCGCGAAGTGGTGGCCGAAGAGAACCCACTTGTTGGTGGGGTGGTAGTTCTGGCCATCGTTGAGGCGGTGCGCCGGTGTCACCCGGCTGTCATCGAGCGCCGCGACCTTGGCCGCGAGGAACGCGGAATAGTAGCGGTAGGCGATGGCGAGCAGCACGAGCACCGTCGCCATCACCGGCATGGCGTGCAAGATCGTCCGGCCGTTTTCGTGGTGGTAGAACGTCGTGGCGAAGAGCGGCATGGCGTCACCCAGATGAAAACAACAGACTAACCGCAGAGAATGATGAGGGCGCTGAGAAAACTGGGCGTTGGGCACTACCGTGGAAATGCCTGTCCCTTGTTCTCTCGGCGTCCTCTTCTTACTCTGCGGTGAAATCTTCGGACAGCACGACTATAATTCCCCCACATGAGTGAACTCGCCCTCCGCACGGACGCCCTCGGGCGAACCTACCGCAAAGCCCGCAAACGCTGGTGGAAGCGCACCGACCCCACCGCCGCCAAGGAATTCGTCGCCCTCGATGGCGTGAATCTCGAAGTGAAGCCGGGCGAACTCTTCGGCCTGCTCGGGCCCAACGGCGCCGGCAAAACCACCCTCATCAAAATTCTGACGACCCTGCTCGCTCCTTCCAGTGGCCAGGCGTGGGTCGATGGCAAAGATGTCGTCGCCGAGGCCAAAGCGCTCCGGCCGTTCATCAACATGGTGAGCGGCGGTGAATCGAGCGGCTACGGCATCCTCACCGTCCGCGAAAATTTGTGGCTCTTCTCCCGCATCTACGGCGTCGCCAACGCCGTCATCAATCAACGCATCGACGACATGCTGAAAATCGTCGATCTCACCGAGAAAGCGAACAGCAAAGTCAGCCAGCTTTCGACGGGGCAACGGCAGAAGATGAACTTCTGCCGGGGGTTCATCACCGATCCGAAAATCCTTTTCCTCGATGAACCGACCCTCGGTCTCGATGTCACCGCGGCGCGTAGCATTCGCAAATTCGTGAAGCAGTGGATCGCCGAACGGGCCGGGCGCACGATGCTGCTGACGACCCACTACATGGCCGAGGCGGACGAACTCTGCGATCGGCTCGCCATCATCGACAAAGGTAAGTTGCTGGCCTGCGATACTCCGGCGAACCTCAAGCGCCGGGTGCAAGAGCACTCGATTTTCGAGCTGAGCCACACGCCGGGGAACGACGGACTCATCGAGGTCGCGGGGCTTCCCGGCGTCCATCAGGCGACGACAACCGAGACGCCGACGAGTATCGAACTGAAGGTGCTCCTCCGCGAAGAATCGGCCATCGGCGGGGTCGTACAGCAAGTCGTGCAGTGCGGCGGGCGAATCCTGACCTTGAAGAAAGTGGAACCGACGCTCGAAGATGTCTTCATCGAACTCGTGGGGCACGGCTTGAATGCGTAAGCCCTCCCGACGCGTCGTCTTCGGCTTCCTGCTGTTCGCCCTGATCGCGGCAGCGATTCTGCTGTCGTCGAATTCGGGCGAACTTTGGCGCGAGGCGCGCGCGTGGATCGTCGAGACCCGGCAGGTCGTCGACGACAACCTCCTACTCGCGGCGGCGATCTACTTCGCGGTCTACGTCGCTGTCACCGGATTGTCACTGCCGAGCGCCACGGCCATGTCCGTGATCGGCGGGGCACTCTTCGGCCGCTGGCTCGGCACCGGTTTGGCGATCATGGCCTGTACCATCGGCGCCACGCTCGCTTTCTGGTCGTCCCGCTATTTATTCCGCGCATGGGTCTTGCGGAAGTTCGGCCACCGGCTTCGCTGGCTCAACGCCGGCATGGTACGGGACGGCCCGTTCTTCTTGCTCTCCCTGCGATTGATGGCGATCTTTCCGTTCTTCGTGCTGAATATGGTGATCGCGCTCACGCCGGTGCGGACGCGCGTTCACGTCTGGACGACGTTCCTCGGCATGCTCCCCGTGACGTTCTTGATCGCGAATGCCGGCACCGCCATCGCCAGTGTCGATGACCCGGCCCGCGTGTTGTCGTGGGAGATCGTCGCCAGCTTGGCGCTGCTCGCGCTGGTGCCGCAGATCGTCCGCAAACTCGTTCGCCGAACCCGCCCCCTCCAGGAAACCGCGAATGCCTCCGGCGCTTGATCTCTTCTGGAAAGCGATGATGGCGCGCACGTGGCCGCGCGTCGCGTGGATGTTCCGCCACCGCACTTGGCTGATCCAAGAGACGCTGTTGCCGATGCTGTCGGTGATCGCGCTCGCCAACGTCTACCGCTGGATGCAAGCGCCGGTCGAATACGTCGGCATCGTCATCCTCGGTGCCGCGATGACCGCCTTCTGGCTCAACGTCCTCTGGAGCCTCGGCGCCCACTTGTATTGGGAGCGCGACTCGGGCAACCTCGAACTGTACATCCTGTGCCCGGCGCCGATGATGGGCATCCTCGCCGGCATGGCCCTCGGCGGACTCACGATGACCGTCGTGCGAGCCACGGCCATCGTCCTCACGGGCGTCGTGCTCTTCGATGTGCCGTTGAATCCGTCGTCGTGGTGGCTACTCGGCTCAATTTTCGGCCTGACAATGATCGCCCTCTACGGCCTCGGCATGATGTTCGCCTCGGTCTTTCTGCTCTTCGGCCGCGAAGCGTGGCACACGGTGAACCTGTTGCAAGAGCCGGTCTACCTCATGACGGGGATGAACTTCCCGCTGACGGCGCTCGAGAAAATGACGCACTGGGCCATCCCCGCCGCGGCGCTCTTGATCCCCTTGACGGCCGGCATGGACGCGATGCGGCAGGTGCTGTTCCGGAGCGAAGGCTTCCTCGATCTCTGGTACGAGGTGCCATTGCTCGCGGTGATGTCAGTCGCGTTCATCCTATTGGCGAAGCGGTTCCTCGATGTGCTCGAGCGCAAGGCGAAAGAAGAAGGGAAGCTGACGGTGAAATGGCAATGAGGGAAACCCTGCGCACGCTCAGTTGGTCGACGTGGCTCGGCTGGCAGATCGAATCGAACTGGGCCGACCTCCGGCTCTTCGTTCTGTACCTGATCGTCAAGCCGGTCTGCGGGTCGATGATGCTCGTCTGCATGTTTTACGCGGCCAAGTACGCCACCGGCAGCCGGGTGCCCGTCGAATATCTGCCGTACATCTTCGTGTCGAACGCCTGCTACGGCCTCGTTGGCATGGTAATGTTCGGCATGAGCAACGTCGTCATTTCGGACCGCGAAAGTTACCGGATGCTGAAGTACGTCTTCATCAGCCCGGCACAGTTCCAAGCCTATTTCGTCGGCCGGGGGTTGGCCCGCGCCGCCGAAGGGTTTATGGGGGCGGTCATCACGATCTCCACGGGAATGTTGATTCCGGATATCCGCGCCGCGGTGAATTTGGAAAGCTTCGACCCCGGCTGGCTCGCGGTTTTTCTGCTCCTCGGCAGCGTCATGCTGTGGGCGTGCGGGATGATGCTCGCCTCGGCGGTGTTGAACATGTCGCGCAGCGGGCAGTTCCTCAGCGAAGGGATTGCGGGCGTCGTCTATTTCCTCAGCGGCGTCGTCTTCCCGATTTCCGCGCTGCCGACGGCGTTGCAGTACGTCGGCCTGAGCCTACCGACGACGTATTGGCTCGAAGGGATGCGTCGCGCGATCACGGGCCGGGCGCCGGCGAACTCGCCGTTGGCGCAATCGCCGCTGGCCAAATGGGAGACCGGCGAACTCGCGCTGATGCTATTGGCGACGACTATCGCACTGGTGGCGGTGTCGCAACTCTTCTACCGCTACAGCCTGCGTAAGGCTTGGCGCAACGGTAAAATCGAAGAAGCGACGGGGATGTGAGCGGGGATCTCAGAGTGACAAAATGCTATGCGATCACCGATCGACTCACAAGCCGAACCGCGATCTTCACTCGAAGTTCAATCCCGTCAGTTTCAAGAACGTCGCGTGGAAATCGAACTCGCGCGTCTGCACACTGGCCGCGGTTCCCGCTCGAATGACTTCGGCAAGCCCCTGCTGATCTTCCGTCACATCCAAGTCGAAGACCAATCGCTGGCCGTCCTTCAGAATCACGTCGGCTTTGCGTTCGGTGTGGGCCGTGCGTAGAGCCAATGGCGAATCGAGAGCTACCAACTTCCCTTTGCACATGATGCCGACGCGATCGCAGATTTGTTCGACTTCCTTCATATCGTGGGTCGTCAGTACTACGGTCGCTCCGTTGCGAACACGCTCGCGGAGAATGCGGTGGACGACCTCGGCGGAGTGGATGTCCAAGTTCGCCGTCGGTTCGTCGAGGTAGAGCACTTGCGGGTCGTGTAGCAGCGACCGCGCGAGCAAAAGCTTGCGCCGCATCCCGAGCGAATAGCCTTTCACCAAGACGTCCCCGGCTTCTTCGAGCTCGACCATCGCCAAGCAATCGCGGACGCGCATTCGGGGTACGGCGTACAAGTCGGCGAAGAATTCCAAATTCCGCCGGCCGGTGAATTCGTCGAAGTGGTTATCGCGGTCCGGGGTATAGCCGAATAGCGGCTTGATCTTCGCCCAAGACTTCACGACATCGAACCCGCACACGGTGACGCGCCCGGCGGTGGGAAATCGCTGGCCGATGAGCACGCGGATGGTCGTCGATTTGCCAGCCCCGTTCGGCCCGAGCAGCCCGAAGAGTTCCCCTTTGCGGATCTCGAGATTCAGGTCGTCCACGGCGACGAATTTGCCGAATTGCACCCGGAGCGAGTCGATGGTGATTGCGGCTGTCATGGTGTTCGGATCTTCCCGCTGATTGTTCCATTGGCAGAGTAGAACAAGAATATTCACCGCAGAGAAAGAAGGGTCGCAGTGAGAAAACGGTGAACGAAAGAAGTGCGGAATTCTCCGGCTGCATCTTCCTCTGCGTCCTCTTCTTTCTCTGCGGTGAAAATTCATAATTACTCAAACTCCACTTCGCCGCCGCGCTTCACGTTGAAATACTTGGCATTCGGATGGTGGAAGATGATCGCGGTCGTACTTTGCTCCGGTTCGAGCAGGAATTGTTCGGTCAGGCTGATGCCCACGCGGGTCGGATCGATCAACTTCATCAGGCCGGTTTGATCTTCGAGCCGCGGGCAAGCCGGGTAGCCGAAGGCGAACCGACGGCCTTGGTAGTGCCCCTTGTAAAGCTTGATGATCTGTTCGGAGTCCTTGCCGCCGATGCCCCACTCGGCGCGGATGCGCTTGTGGAAGTACTCCGCGAAGGCCTCGGCCGATTCGACCCCGAGGCCGTGCAAGAAAAGGTAGTCGGTGTATTCGTTCGCGGCGCGGAGGGCGTTGCAAGCGACGGTGACCTCGTGGCCGACGGTCACGGCCATGAAGCCCACGGCGTCCACGGCGACACCGTCGACGGCCGGTTCGACGTAATCGCTCAGGCAGAGGAAATCGCCGAAGTCCTGCCGGGGGAAGTGGAACTCTCGTCGCGGCGTGCGGCGATCCGCTTCGTAAATCGTCAGCGTTTCGCCATCGCTCGCCGCAGGGAAGAAGCCGTAGGTCGCGGCGGGGCGGAGAATATTCTCCGCGAGGCAACGGGCTTTCAAACGGGCGAGGGCTGGTCGGGCCGTGTTTTCGATTTGCTTGGCGTAGACCTTCGGATCGACGCCGCCTTTCACGAATTGCCATTGGGTGCTGAACAGCGTGAGCTCGTTAAGGTACGGGAAGACGTCGGCCATCGGCACCGCTTCGACCACGCGGGAACCGAGGAAAGGCGGCGTCGGGATCGCGTTCGCCCTCGGCAAATTCGGGGAGCGGATCGGGAGGACCATCTTGGGCAACGTCGGGATTTCGACGGTGGTGTCGCCGGTCCGGGCGGCGGGTTCCCTGTCGAAATCCCGGCTGTTCGCTGACTCCATCACGCCGCGGAGTGCGGCGCTGCCGACGTTGGCGATCTTCTTCTTCGCCACGATTTGATCCATGATCCGCAGGCCGTCGAAGGCGTCTTCCCCGTAGAAAAGCTGTCCTTTGTACACGCTACGCAGATCGACTTCGACGAAGCGCCGGTTGAGTGCCGCGCCGCCGAGAATCACCGGCGGCGACATCTGACGCTCGTTCAAAGTGATCAAATCTTCCTTCATGATGACGGTCGATTTCACGAGCAGACCGCTCATGCCGATGGCATCCGCGTTCTGCTTTTTGAACTCGGCGATCATCGCGTCGACCGACTGTTTGATGCCGAGGTTGAAGACCTTGTAGCCGTTGTTGGTGAGGATGATATCGACGAGGTTTTTGCCGATGTCATGGACGTCGCCCTTCACAGTGGCGAGGACGATTTTGCCCTTCTCGGCCCCTTCGACTTTCTCCATGAATTTTTCGAGGTGGGCCACGGCGGCCTTCATCACCTCGGCCGATTGCAGCACGAACGGCAGTTGCATTTGCCCGCTGCCGAAGAGGTCGCCCACGACCTTCATCCCGTCGAGGAGCACCTTGTTGATGATCTCGATGGGGCTGTGCGTCTCGCGGGCCAAGTCGAGGTCGACGAACAAGGATTCACGTCGCCCTTGGATCACGGCTTGGCGCAGGCGCTCTTCGACAGTTTCACCGAGCGACTGGCCTTTCTTCGAGACGGTCTTTTTATCCGCGTAGTGCTCGATGATCATTTGCAGTGGGTCTTCGGTGCAGTTCCCGGCTTCGTCGAA
>JBBRUN010000219.1:0-8688 GCA_038247765.1 Gemmatales bacterium
CATCGGCCGCTTGCTGGCGCGGAGCGCGACGAGGATCGGTTCGAGTTCCTTGCGCGGCGCCCGGCGGAAGGGTTTGTACCCCGGCAGGTTCATCGCCACGTCCCAATCGGGAAGCACCTTCTTCACCTGCACGTCCTTGCAGACGTCGATGATGACCGGCCCCGGTCGTCCCGTGGTGGCGATGTGGAAGGCTTCCTTCATCACGCGGGTCAGGTCTTCGGTCCGAGTCACGAGGTAGTGGTGCTTCGTGATGCCCCGGCAGATTTCGACCATCGGCGTTTCTTGGAAGGCGTCGTTGCCGAGCACGTTCGTCGGCACTTGCCCGGTGATGGCGATGATCGGCACGCTGTCCATCTTCGCGTCGGCGAGGATCGTCACGAAGTTGGTGGCACCGGGACCGGAGGTGGACATGCACACGCCGACTTTGCCCGTGGTGCGGGCGTAGCCGTGGGCCATGAACCCGCCGCCTTGTTCGTGGCGCGGGAGAATCGTCCGGAGTTTGTCGGTGACTTTGGTAAGCGATTGGTGGATCGGCATGCTGGCGCCGCCGGGGTAGGCGAAGACGACTTCGACGCCGTGACGGATCAGGCTCTGCACGAGAATATCCGCCCCGCTCATTTCGGCGGGGGCCTTCTGGCTCGACTCACCCATATCAACCTACCCTTGTTCGCGATGTTTCGTTTGGAGAGTTTGAGCGCAGGGCTGCGCCCGAAAACATGATACGGGAAGGGAGTGCGAGTAGGAAGGGGAGGCGGCTCCGCTCGACTTCATCGACGCCGGACTCCACTGCGATCCGTTGGACGGTTGCGACTTCAACTCGCATCGGGGTCGATCCCCGCCTTTCGCAGTTTTTCCGCCATCGACTGGGCTTTCGCGATCGCTTCATCCCGTTGGGCTCGGGCTTGATCCACAAGGCTATTTCTGGACGCGGCGAATTCCGATGACTCTACCCGCCCTGCGAAAACCTTTATGAATCGCTGCTACACCCGCGCCCACTTCGGCTTGCACCCCGTCCCCGCTTGCGGGTATGGCCCGGCGTGTGCCCAGGGAGTGCGCCTCATGCTTCGCCGAATCGTTCCGCTCTTCGCGTTGACGCTGCTCGCCGGAACGGGCTGCGCCTACAGCCCCACCTACTTGCCGAGCTTCGGCTTCAGCGGGCCGATCTCGCAGACGCACGCCAAGCCGCCGGGGCGGAGCTACTTCAAAAACTTCGACCCGAAAGCCGTCCGCATCGACGTGACGCCGACCAGCATCACGAACGCCACCAAAACCCAGCAAGTGCTGATCGCCACCGTGTACGACAAAGACGGCCAACCGCGCCGCGGTCGGCGCGTCGAATGGGTGCTCGACGGGCCGGGGACCATCGTCGAAGTCGACGAATCGGGTTGGTCGAACGGCCGCGGCTACAAAGTCGATAACAAATTCGCCGTCGGCTACACCGACTACCTCGAGCACTGCATCACGCGCGGCAACAAAGATCCGAAAGACGACTTCACGGTCTACCCCGGGCAGACGTGGTGTGTCGTCAGCTCGGCCGTGCCGGGGGAAACGACGGTCACGGCCTACGCGCCCGAAGTCTTCGATTGGGAAAAGGGCAGGGCCTTCGTGAAGCTGACGTGGAGCGACACCGAGTTCGCATTCCCGCCACCCGCCACCGCGCGCTACGGTGGCGAAGCCAATTTGAATACGACCATCACGCGGCTCGCCGAGCAAGCCGGGTTGAATCCGGCCGATGTGAAAGTCCGCTACCGCATCGCTTCCGGCGTGCCCGCCGAACTGATCCCGAGCACGGGTGCCGGTGTCGTCGCCGGGGCGCGCTCCGGGCAGAACGAAGTCGACATCACGGCCGATCCGGATGGCCGGGCGGGCGTCCGCGTCGTCCAACCGAGGGCCGCAGCCGGCAAGACGAACATCGCCGTGGAGATTTTGAAACCGGACCCGAACGGCGTCGGGCCGGGGACGGTGGTGGGCCGCACGATGACCGCCGTGGAATGGGGCGCGCCGAAACTATCGGTCGAAGTGCAGGCGCCGAAAGTCGCGGGGCTGGATCGCGAGAGCAGCATCAGCGTGATCGCCTCGAACACCGGCGCCGCCGAGAGTTCCCCGGTGAACGTGCAAGCAAAGATACCCGAAGGTCTAGAAATCGTAGGCGCGGAGCCGGCGCCGACCGTCCGCACCGCACGCGATGTGTCGTGGAGCAGCGGCGCGATCGCCGCGGGGCAGAAGCAGGAATTCCGCGTGCTCGTCAAGCCGACCAAGAAGGGTAGCTTCACGACGACCGCCTACGCCAACACCGAGGACGGCCTCAATTCCCGCGCCTCCGGCACGCTCGAAGTCGGCACCGCCGCCTTGAAGCTGACGGTCGATCCGCCGGCGGTCGCGGCCACCGGCGCCCGCATCCCCGTCGGCTTCACCATCAACAATCCGAGCGGCGTACCCATCGAGAACGCCACCGCTTGGGTCAACTTCGACGGCGGTCTCGAACACGACACCGGCAAGAATGACATCGAGGTGACAGTGGGCACGATCCCCGCCGGGCAGACGCGGAAGATGGACGTGCCGTTGATCGCCCGGCAATCGGGCAAACAGAAAGTGCGCATCAGCGTCACCGGCGACGGCGGCCTGCGCGAATCGGGCGAAACGACCGTCGACGTGCGCCGCAGCGAACTCACCGTGGCCGTCTTCGGCGCCGATAAACTCGTCCCCGGCGAAGACGGCACGTACGAAGTGCGCCTGACGAACTCCGGCGAAGTGGCGCTGCCGAACGTCGCGGTGAAGGCCTCGTTGCCGCGGGCGCTGACGGCGAAGCAGGCGGACAACGCCGGCACCATCCCGCAAACGAGCGACGGCGTGACCTGGCAACTCGGCTCGCTGGCACCCGGCGAAAAGAAGACCTTCAAGATGAGCGTGACCGCCGGCAAACAGGCCGAGCCGGAAAAAATCGTGGCGACCGCGACGAGCCGGGTGAACGCCGATTCCGAGAAGGCGGGCCTGACGGCCAAAGGCGATTGGGCCGTCGCCGTCATCGGCCAACCGGCGCTGACGCTGACGCTGGCCGACCCCGAGGGCAGTGTCCCCGTCGGCAAGCGCGCCGGCTACAGGGTGATCGTCCGCAACCGCGGCACCGGCCCGGCCAAAGATGTAATCGTGACGGTGGACGTGCCCGAGGAATACGCGAACATCAAAGCGACCGGCGCGAACAAAGAGAACGTCCGCCCCGAAGGGCGAACCGTGATCTACCCGACGGTGCTCGAAATCCCCGCCGGAGGCAGCGCGACGATGTACTTGGAAGTCGAAGCCGCCAAAGCCGGCGACGCCCGCGTGAAGGCCGAAGTGAAGGCGAGCTACTTGGCCCAGCCCCTCCGCGAAGAGCAAGCGACCCGGATTGTGAACGCGGGGAAGTGATGGGGCTTCGTTGTCCAAGAAGAACGCGCGGACGCCTTCGAGGACCGGGCCGGGGAGCGTCGCATGCTCGGCGGCCAAGATACCGCACAGACAGATTCGCCCGCCGTTTTCGAGGAAGCTGCGGAAGCCGAGGGCGAAGGCGCGGAGCCACGGGTCGGACTGCTCGGTTTCGACGAGCTCGACGAGTTCCGTGGCGATCTCGAGGAGTTTGGTGCGGGTGCCCGGAGTGCCTGGGATGCGAAGTTGACCGAGGTAGGAATGCGCGATTCTATCGATAACCGCCCCGGTGCTCACGTCAACAGCGATGCGTCGAAGCCGTGGGGCAACAGTTCCCGCATCGTGAATTGCGCCGTGAGGCCGTGCAAGTTGGCCAGCGTCACGGTCGCGTCCGGGGCGAATTCCCAGAGCAATTGCCGGCAGGCGCCGCAAGGCGGTGTGAGTCGCTCGGTGTCCGCGACGACGGCTATGGCGGTGAAGCGCGTCCGCCCCTCGGAAATTCCTTTCACGAGCGCCACGCGTTCGGCGCAGATCGTGAGGCCGTAACTGGCGCTTTCAACGTTGCAGCCGGTAACGACGGCGCCGTCTTCGGCGAGAAGTGCGGCGCCGACGCGGAAGCCCGAGTAGGGCGCGAACGCGCGCTGTCGGGCTTCGGTCGCCGCTGACACGAGGGTGTCACTCATCGATATTCACGACTTCACCGCCGTCGATGGTGATGAGGGCATGCAGTTTCTTCTCGCCGAGCTTCTTGACATCGAACCAACGCACCGAGCCGTCGCCCATCGCGGCGAGGAACTTGCCGGTCTTCGGGTCGCCGATCTTCGGCAGTTTCTTCGGGTCGTAGGGCAGGTCGCCCGGCTTCAGCCAGTTCACGGCGGTTTCGCCATCGACGACCATCAACGTGTTCGATATACCGTCGGTAATGCCAGTCAGCGAGAGCTTGCGTCCGGGCACGAGGAAGGGGCTTCCCCCTTTAATCACATTCGGCGCCGTGACCATCTGGAAGTGCGTGAAGCCCTTCTCTTTGGTCTCGCGACCGGGGAACTTGAAAGCCACCGGCATCTGCTCGACGAATTTCTTGTTGGCCGCGTCGTCCCAGGGCTTGGTCAGGTCGAGTTGCCTGTAGAGATTGTCTTGCTCGATGTACGGCAAGAGTTGCACGCGCCAGCTCAAGATCGCTTTGCCATCGCCGTCGACGACGTCCTGCGGACAATGGTCATTCGCATCGTGGTAGCTGTGCAGCGCGATGCCGATTTGCTTTAGGTTGTTGCTCGCCTGCATCCGGGCCGTCTCGGCTTCGGCCCAAGCGGGGAAGGCCGCCATCGCTTTTTTCATCGACACGTCGAGTTCGCCGCCCATGGTGGCGATCAACGCTTTACCGTCGAGCTTGAGTTCGCCTTTGTCGAGCGCGGCCTTGGCGAAGTCGAGCAGCGGCAACAGCGCGGCGTCGGTCGATTCGTCGCGGCCCTTGGCCTTGCGCAAGTCGGCGAGCGTAGTCAGCGCGAGCGCGATGACTTTCTTCGCGTCCGGCTCGGCCTTCTTCGCGGTGTCGGCGTCGAAAAACGTGAGCTTCACCGAGGCTTTGAGGGCCGTGCCGAGGTCGAGGGCAACCATCGCGCGCTCGGCTTGGGCGAGAGCGAGGAAGGGCTTCACCATCTCGGGGAAGTCCATGCCGCGATCGAGCAACTTCCGGATCGGGGCGAGTTCGATGGCGGCCACGACCGAGTTCGTCGATGTCGCCGCGAGGGCGTCGGCCAGCGGTCCCGCTTTGACTTGGGGTGTGATACCGCCGAGGACTTTGAGGAACGCGGCGACCCCTTCCGTGTTTTTTTGCAGCGTCGGCCCGAGGATAACGGTGCGGTCGTCGAGGAAGATGACCGGAGCGCGCTTCGCGAAGTAGATGTTCTTGCCGGTGATGCCTTCGACGTCGTTTCCGTACTCTTTTTGGGCTTGTTCCCATGTGATCGCATTCAACGTCTTGATGATAGCGGCGCGCTCGAACGGCTTGCGGGCCGTGAAGATCATGTATGGGTCGATGCCCTGCTGTTCGTCCGGCGCTGCGGGCCAGTACAGGGTCGCCCGTTCGAGGTCGCCGATGGGCATGCCGCTGAACTTCTCGAGGTCGGCCTTGATAGGCCCTTGGAGTTTGCCGAGCGCCTCGCGGAAGGGCTTCACGGACGGCTCGTCCCAAAGTTGGGCGACGTGGATCGAGATCAGAGCGAAGCCGTCGGCCTGCACGCCGGGGATGCTTTTCTTATCGTCGGCGAAGCCGAGTGTCGGAATCAGACCGAGCGCGAGGGTCGCGGCGAACCAGCGGAGCGTTCTCATGGGGAACCCCTTGATACGAGTCGGGTAAAGCGTCACTTGTCCCAGGCGATGGCTTCTCCGCCGTCGATGGTGATGAGGGCATGCAGTTTCTTCTCGCCGAGCTTCTTCACATCGAACCAACGCACCGAGCCGTCGCCCATCGCGGCGATGAACTGGCCGGTCTTCGGGTCCCCGATCTTCGGCAATTTCTTCGGGTCGTAGGGCAGGTCGCCGGGCTTCAGCCAGTTCACCGCGGTTTCGCCGTCGACGATCATCAGCGTGTTCGAGGTGCCGTCGGTAACACCGGGAAAGGTGAGTTTTCGCCCCGGCACCAGAAATGGGTTGCCCGATTCCAAGAGCTTCGGTGCGGTGAAGGTCTGGAAGTAGGTGAAGCCTTTCTTCGGTGCCTCGCGGGTGAAGACTTCGAACACGCTCGGCATCTGTTCGAGGACTTTTTTATTGGCCGCGTCGTCCCAAGCTTTCGTGAGGTCGAGTTGCTTCCGGAGGTTATCCTGTTCCAAGTAGGGCAGCAGCTGCACGCGCCAACTCAGGATCGGCTTGCCATCGCCATCGACGATATCCACCGGTAGGAAGCCATTCGCACTTTCGTAGTTGTGCATCGCCAGCGCGAGCTGCTTGGCGTTGTTGCTGACATCGATCCGATCCGACAGCGCCGACAGCTTCGCCGGGAATTCGGCGAGCAGTTTCTTCATGGCCGTACCGAGTTCGATATTCGCGGTCGCGGATAAGACTTTGCCGTCGAGCTTCATTTCGATTTTGCCGAGCGTTCCCGCCGCGAAGTCGAAGAGTGTGTCCAAAGCCGCTTGGGCTTCGGCGTCCGATTCTGTCCGTTTGCGATTTTCCTGGAGCATCTTGAGCGCCCACGTCACGAGTTTCTTCGCGTCCGGCTCGGCTTTTTTGGCCGCATCCGCGTCGAAGAAGGTGAGCTTGGCCGTCGCCGACACCTTCGCCCCGAAGTCGAACGTCAACAGTCCGCGCTCGGCGAGGGCGAGCGTCTTCAACGGCACGAGTTCTTCGGGGTAGTCGGGGATTCTATCCAAGACTTTGCGAGCCGGGGCACCATCCATCGCCAGCACGAGCGTATGCTTTTCGGCCACCGCGATGGCTTCGGCCAACGGGCCTTTGGCGATGGCGGCCGTCGTGCCGACGAGAACTTTCAAATAGGCGGCGGTGGAATCGATACCCACGCCCAAGTGGGGAGAATAGACAATGGTGCGCTCGTCCGCGAATATCACGGCGAACAGGTTGTGGAAGTAGACGTTCTTCCCGGCGAGCCCGGCCGCTCGTTTGTCTTCTGGAGTGTCGCCCAGTTCTTCGGCCGTCTTCAGTTTGAGCGTTTTGATCACGGCGGCGCGGTCGTACGGCTTCCGCGTCGTCACAATTTTGAACGGCTCGCCGTCGCCGTTGCGGAGGTCGGGGCATTCGGGCCAATACAGTGTCGCCCGTTCGATCTGGTCGATCTTCAAACCGCTGCCGCTTTCGATTTCCTTGGTAAACGGCTTCCGCGTCTTCGGCAAAGCTTCGCGCAGCGGTTTCACCAGGGGCTCGTCCCAAAGCTGGGCGACGTTCACCGACGTGACGGCGAAGCCGTTGGCCTGCACTCCGGCGAAGCCCGGCATTGACTTGTCGGCGGCCCCGGCGACTGCCGGTGAGCTCAACAGTAAGCCGACAGCGAACCAGCGGATCGAAGACATGGGGAACCCCACTGGGTGAATACGGAGATGGGCAGGGTGCATGATATGCGACATTCAAAAGAGCGTAGCAACGATTCTTGGAGGTTTTGTCAGTCACGCTCGGCGTGACCGACAAAACATCTCATCGCGAAGAAACTCCGAGAATCGTTCCTAAACCCTTGCTGAGCCAGCAATACGATCGGCAATGCGGTTTAGCTTTCGGAGCTTTCGGAGCTTTCGCTGCTTTCGGCAGGGGGGGTGTGCAGAATGACCGAAATCTAAAACCTAAAGTCGGCTCAAAGGGCATGCCAAAAATCGAACCAATTGCGACGATTCTTGAAGTTCTAACAAAATGGGCCGGAGACCCATTCAAAACTTCGGCTTGCCCCGGGGGTTTGCGGACGTTATGGCCGTGCGCATCGACCCTCAACTCGGGCAGGACACACATGGTCATCCGACACCTCCTCCGCAACGGTGGCATCGCCGCGCTCTTGGCCTTCGCACCGTCGCTGCGGGCCGACGAACCGGCCTATCCGAAATCGGCCGGCGACATCACGCCCGTGGTGGCGAGCGTGACCACGGCCGCGGTGCCGATCAACGGTGAGGAAGCCTTCCCGAAGATGATCGCGGACGCCAAAGCCGCCTACGCCAAGACCCGCGATTACTCCGGGCACATCGTCCGGCAAGAGCGCGTCGGCGCCAAGTTGCTCGCCGAGCAATCGGGCGAAATCCGCGTCCGCGTGGCGCCGTTCAGCATCAATGTGAAGATGCTGCTGCCGAAGGAAGCTAGCGGCTGGGAGGCCTCGTTCATGACGGGCCTCGGCGCCAAGGACGACCGCTTCCGTTTCCGCCCCGCGGGCGTCGCCGGGGCCAACGGCCTCCAATCGATGCGTGCGACCGATTCGAAGGCGATGGAAAACCAACGGCACGCGATCACCGATACGGGCATCGGGGCGATCTTGGTCCGCGCCGAGAAGATTGTGGCGGTCGAGAAGAAAGCGAAGAACCCGGTGCAGATCGTCGCGGCCGAGTACACCTTTCAGAAGCGACCGGTGATCCGCTACGAAATCTTTTGCGAGCGCCCGCACCCGCTGCGGTACGCCCACCGCGTCGTGCTGTTCGTCGACACCGAGACGAAACTGCCGGTGCGGTTCGAAGCCTACGACGCCCCGAAACCGGGCGACGCCAGCGGCGATTTATTGGAGAGCGTGAGCTTCGTGAACTTGAAATTCAACGGCGGCTTGGGCGACAGCGCCTTCGACAAGTGACAGCGGAGGGGGAGGGA
>JBBRUN010000220.1:0-8672 GCA_038247765.1 Gemmatales bacterium
AGCCGGTGGAGACACCGGGCTTGCTGCCCGCGACCGTCGTGCTCGAAAAGAACGAAGAGCCGTTGAAACTGAACGTGCCGCCGGCGATCGCGCTCGTGGGCGATACGACGCCGACTCCTCTGCCCGTGGTGCCGATAGGAGTTCCGGCGATACCCACGGCGCTACCGGGCCTGCCAGTGGTACCGCCGGTGACGATCATCGACCCGCTGCCGGTGCCCTCTCTCACGGGCACGACGCTGCCGGCACCGGCCATACCGGGGTTCGAAGAGAATCCCACGATCAAGGTCATACCGTTGACGCCGGAGACACCGCCGAAGGCCGGCGCGCTGCCGAAGATCGACACGGTGCCCGCGCCGGCTCCGATACCCGTGACGCCGGATCCGGTCTTGGCGCCGGCACCCGGGCTACTTCCAAGCATTACTCCGTCACCGTTGCCCGTAGCGGCGCCGGGGCCATTGCCCTTGCCGGAGTCGAAGCCCGGCTCCAAGGAATTGAGGCCCTTCCCGGAGATCAAGTCCGATCCGAAGCCGCTGCCGGTGGAAGCGAAGACCGATTACGACGACGACATCCACAAGCTGCGCGCCGGGGATACGTACGCCGCGATCAGCCAGAAGTTCTACGGTTCCGCGAGCTATGCCGGCGCCCTGAGGGGGTACAACGACAACGCCGAGCTAACCGGCCTGCGCGATGTCCAAGTGCCGCCGATGCACATCATCAAGAAGTTCAGCGGTACCGGCGCGATGATCGACACGCCGAAGGTGATCCCCGCTGGCGTGCTCCAAGATCCAGGCTTGGTGGCGCCGCCGCCGATTGAGAACAGCGTGGAATGGGGTAGCCCCGGCACGCGCAAGACCGACAAACCACCGGCCGTTTCCGGGGGCGTGACTTGGCGGTGAAAGTCGGGCATCTTGGGGAATCGCGGTTACGGGATTTTCGCATTTCGCCAACGCACCTTGCACTTCGGTCGGTTCCGGGGACAATTCCCCCAACCCATCCCCGAGGTGCGATCCGTGGCCCAAACCCTTGCCAAGCGCGCGGCCGAACTGCGCGCGACTATCGATGAGCACAACCGTAAATATTACGTCGAAGCCAAGCCGAGTATCTCGGACCGCGAGTTCGATAAGCTCCTCCAAGAATTGATCGATCTCGAGAAGAAGCACCCCGAGTTGGTGACACCGGACAGCCCGACCCAGCGCGTCGGCGGGGCGCCGATCGACGGCTTCGCCAAGGTCAAGCACCTCGCGCCGATGATGTCGATCGATAACAGCTACGATGCGGCCGACCTGCGCAAGTTCGACGCGGACGTCCGCAAAGGGGCCGGGCCTGGGGAGATCGCCTACAGCGTCGAACTCAAAATCGACGGCGTGTCGATTTCCATCGTCTACGAAGACGGCCTGCTGAAAACTGGCGCCACCCGCGGCAGCGGCGAAATCGGCGACGACGTGACCCACAACCTCCGGACGATCCCCGGCATCCCACTGCGGTTGAACAGCAAGAAGCCGCCGCAGCTCTTCGAAGTCCGCGGCGAAATCTACATGACGCGCGCCGAACTCGTGCGCATCAACGCTCAGAAAGTGGCTGCGGGGGAAGACCCGTACGCCAACACCCGCAACCTCACGGCGGGCACGCTGAAGCAGCTCGACCCGAAGGAGAGCGCCAAGCGCAAACTGCGGCTATTCGCCTACGGCACCGGGATGATGGACGGCGTCGAGATCGCGACGCAGCGGGAACTCTTCGACAAGCTCCGCGAGTTCGGTTTCCCCGTCAACGATTCGACCGTCTTCTGCGCTACCGTCGATGAGGTGCTTGCCCAGGTCGACATTTGGAATACCAAGCGGCACGACCTGCCCTACGACACCGACGGCCTCGTGGTGAAGCTCGACCGCTTCGACCAACGCAAGCGCTTGGGTGCGACGAGCAAAGTACCGAAGTGGGCGAAGGCCTATAAATTCGAGGCGGAACAGGGGATCACGAAGCTCCACAACGTCGCCTTCGAGATCGGCAAATACGGCGAACTCACGCCGGTGGCGGAGTTCGATCCGCCGGTGCAACTCGCCGGGACGCAAGTTCGCCGGGCGAGCATGCACAACGCGAGCTGGGTCGAAAAGCGCGACGTGCGCCTCGGCGATACCGTCGTCGTCGAGAAGGCCGGGGAGATCATCCCGCAGGTCGTCAGCGTCGTGCTCGAAGCCCGGCCCGCCAATGCGAAGCCGCTCGTCTGGCCGACGACCTGCCCCGTCTGCGGCGCGCCTGTAGAGAAAGACGAGACGGCCATCAGCTACGGCTTCTACTGCTCGGATGTCGGCCGCTGCCCCGCGCAGGTGACGAAGCGCATCGTCGGCTTCGCCCGCCGGGAGCGCATGGACGTCGACGGCCTCGGCGACGAAGTCGCCAAGCAGTTGGTGGATAGCGGCCTCGTGAAGTCGGTGACCGACCTCTACGGCCTCACCGAGAAGCAACTGCTGACGCTCGAGAAGTTCGGCAAAACGAAGGCCAAGAACCTGCTGGCGGGGATCGAGAACAGCAAGCAACGCGGGCTCGCCCGGTTGCTGCCGTCGCTGAGCATCTACGGCGTCGGCGGTTCGATGAGCGACCTCGTCGTCGAAGAATTCTCGAGCCTCGACGCCGTGGTCGCCGCGTCGAAGGACGACCTCGCCAAGGTCAAGGGCGTCGGCCCGAAGCGCGCCGAGAACATCTACGACTTCTTCCACTGCGACACCGGCGAAACTCTTGTGATCGAGTTGAAGAAGCTCGGGCTGAAGCTGACGCACGACAAGAAAGTCGTCGCGCCGGGCACTCAACCGCTGCTCGGGAAGACCGTCGTCGTGACGGGATCGCTGGTGAATTATGACCGCATCACGATCGAAGCGCGCATCAAGGATCTCGGTGGGAAAAGCTCGGGCAGCGTGTCGAAGAAGACCGACTACGTTTTGGCCGGGGCCGAAGCCGGGAGTAAACTGACAAAGGCGAAGGAACTCGGCGTCCGCGTGCTGACGGAAGACGAATTCGAGAAACTAGCCCTGGGCAAACTGGAGGAATCGAAATGACTACGCTGGCACCACCGTTGAAATCGACGCTGCCGGTTCCCGTCTGGCCGATCTCGCACCGGTATAGCGTGGACGAATACTTTCAGATGAAGGAACTCGGCATCATTCCATTCGAGCAACGAACCGAACTCATCCGCGGGTTGATCATCGACATCATGCCGGGCGGGGATCGGCAGGCACCACATCGATTCAGCATCGCCGAATACGACCGCATGGGGGAATTGGGGCTTATACCGGAGAAAACTGAACTCATCCGCGGGGAAGTCATCGATAAAATGCCACAAGGTGACAACCACAGCCTGTCCGTCGATTTGCTGACTCGCCTACTGATCGGCCTAATTCCCCCACCGACCTGTGTGCGCTGTCAATCGCCAGTCCTGATGGCGCATAGCATGCCCGAACCCGACTTTTCGATTTCGACACCAACATCCTCGCGGGGCGGCAAGCGGCCGACCGCGGCCGATGTCTACGTGCTTATCGAAGTGTCCGATTCCACGCTCGCTGGCGATCGTTCCAAACTCAAGCTCTACGCCGAGAACAACATCCCCGAATATTGGATCGTAAACCTGCCGGACGATTGCGTCGAGGTCTACACGCGACCCGTCGCCGCCGAGCAACGGTACGATTCCCGAATCGAATTCCGCCGGGGGCAAATCGTGCCGATCGCCATCGCGGGATTGGCTCCGGTGTCGGTCGCGGTCGATTCGATTTTGCCCTGAGTCGTAAGGAATAGTCGGAATGACGGCGCTGGCACCACCATTGAAATCGACCACGCCCTCTCCCGCATGGCCGATTCGCCACCGGTTAACCCTGGCCGAGTACGAGCGCATGGGGAACTCGGGCTGATCCCGGAGAAAACCAAACTCATCCGCGGGAAAGTCATCGATAAAATGCCACAAGGAAGGGACCACAGCCGGTGCCTCGATCGGCTGAACCGACTCTGGGCAGCATTATTTCCACTGCCGACGGCCGTTCGATATCCATCGCCGGTTGTGTTGGCCGACAACATGCCCGAAACCGACTTTCCAATCATGCGGTGTGGGGGTGCGATCCCTCAATCCCGGAAAGATTCACGGACGGGATGCTCCTCAAAGTCGAGGCTTGGACTGGTTGACCGACTCACTTCCGGGCCGCCTTCAGCATCTCGCCTGCTTCGCGCAGCGTCGTCTCGGTGCGGGCTTCACCGCGCAGCATCATCGCTAGTTCCTCGATCCGCGCGGCGTCCGTCGTCAACGGTGAAATCGTCGTCGAGGTACGCTTCGAAGTGCTCGTCTTGCGGATCGTCCATTGCTTGGCCGCGTAGCTTGCCACTTGCGGCAAGTGCGTCACGCACAGCACTTGGTGCGACCGCCCGAGCAGCGCGAGCTTCTGCCCGAGAACATCCCCCAAGCGGCCACCGACGTTAGCGTCGATCTCGTCGAAAACCACGAGCGTGCGCACCGGGTCGTGCGCGGCGAGCACCGTCTTGATCGCCAGCATCGTCCGAGACATTTCCCCGCCGCTGGCGACCTTCCGTAACGGGCGAGCCGGTTCGCCGGGGTTCGCCGTGAGCATCAATTCGAGATGATCGAGCCCCGTCGAAGGAACATCGTCGGCACCGAGCGGCACCGCTTCGATCGCGGCTTCGAGCTTGGCGTTCGGCATGCCCAGATCGTGGAGGTGCTTCTGCGCCTCGGCCGCGAGCTTCTTAGCGACTTTGCTACGGGACTTGGACAGCGCCCACGCGGACAACTTCAGGTCATCCAACGACTTCGCCAGCGCTTGGTCGATACCAGCGAGGTCGTCTTCTTGCCGTTGCAATGTCTGCTCCTGAGCGCCGAGCGTGTCGCGGTAGCGGATCAATTCTTCGTGGGGTTTGCCGTACTTGGCTTCGAGTTTCTTCAACATCTGCAAGCGCCGCTCGACGGCGTTGAGCCGTTCGGGGTCGGCCTCGAATTTCTCGCTGAGATCCCGGCAGGTCTCGGCGATATCCTGCACCTCCGGCTTCAATTTCTCCAGTCGTTTGGCCACGGTGTCGATTTGTTTGTCGAGCCGGCCCCATGTCTGCGCTTCGCGGAGCAGCTTGCCGAGGACTTCCATCACCGAGCCTTCGTCGTCGTAGAGCCGCGCCGCGGCGCCCGCATTGAATTGGGCCAACTCTTGGGCATTCAGCAGTTTCTCGCGCTCCCGTTGGATGGCAACAAGTTCGCCCGGCGCGAGATTTGCAGCAACGAGTTCATCCCGCTCGAACCGCAACAGCGCGAGTTCCCGTTGGCGTGTCTGGCGGTTCTCGACCAGTTGTTTGTACTTCGCCCGCAGTCCGCGGACGCTGCCGGCCGCTTGGGAATAGACCGTCCGGAGGTCGCCGAGTTTGCCGAAGGAGTCGAGGAGTTCGAGTTGATAGGCCGGTTGTAGGAGGGAATAGCTCTCGCGCTGGCCGTGGACATCGACGAGCATCTCGCCGAGTTTGCGCAGAGTGGCGACCGAGACTGGGGCTTCATTCACCAGCGCCGAACTGCGACCGCTTCGCGTCAAGCGCCGGGTGAGGATGAGTTCGTCGTCGTCGAGCGTCGTTTGCAGCATCGCCTCGGCGGCCTGCTTTTGTTCGGGCCGACTCAGGTCGAATCGACCCGTGACGCGGAGTTCGTCTTGGCCGGCGCGGATTAGGTCGGCCCCGCCGCGCTCGCCGAGCAATAAACCGATGGCCCCGAGCAGAAGCGATTTGCCGGCGCCGGTCTCGCCGGTCCAAGCGCAGAACCCCGCGAAGAGTTCGACGCGGACATCTTCGATGAGGGCCAAATTCTGCACGGACAGCTCGCGCAACATACCCGCATGGTACGCATGTTGTGTGGCACGAAAAAGAGGAACGCGGATGAAAGCCGGGCGAGCCGGCCCCGTGAGGGGTCGGAGGATTACAAGTCAAACTCCGACCCCTCACGGGGTCGGCTCGCCCAAGACGCTGCCAGCCGTCGCAATCCTACTTCGATCGAAACCTGCGGAACGTATCCCAAATCCCGCTTCGCCGCGGTGATGTCGTACCAGTGGCTCGTCGAAAGCTGCGACACGATGAACCGCGTCGTCGGCGGCTCGGCCGAAAGCCGGAGTAACCGATAGAGCTTCTCGATCGCCAAGGCCCCGGCTTTCGCCACGCCGACAGGGATCGACCGTGTCACCGGCGCGAGTCCCGCATCGGCGAGGATGCGATTCAAGAAATCCCAGAGCAAGATCGGTTCGCCGTTGCTGATGAAGTAGGCCTTGCCCGCGCAGTTCTCGATTCGATCCACGGCGTTCAAATGGGCATCCGCGGCGTTGTCGACGTAAGTGACATCGACCGTGATCGGCCGGGTGCCGATGCGCCGGAGCTTCCCGGCCTTGGCCTTCGCCAGCACGCGCGGGATCAGGTGCGGATCGCCGGGGCCCCATATCAGGTGCGGTCGCAGGGCGACGGTACCGAGCGAACCATCGTTCGCCGCGAGTACCGCGGCTTCCGCGATGGCTTTCGTCGCCGGGTAATGCGCGAGGAAATGCGTGGCATACGGCAGGTTCTCGGTCGCCCCTTCGAGGTCGGCGCCGGTGTGAACGACGCTCGGCGTGCTCGTGTAGATCAACCGACTGACACCGGCTTGTCGGCAGGCCGCGATGACGTTGTGCGTGCCGACGACGTTGGTGGCGTGATAGTCCTTGTACCGCCCCCAGACCCCGGCCTTGGCTGCGACGTGGAACACGACATCGCACCCGGCCACTGCGGCGCGCACACCGGCGGGGTTGCCGAGATCGCCGTGGATCTGCTCGACGCCGAGTTCCCCGAGCCACGGGTAGGCGGAGCGCGTGAAGGAGCGGACGGTATCGCCGCGGGCGAGGAGCTTGCGGACGATGGCCCCGCCGAGGAACCCGCCGCCGCCCGTGACGATGGCGATCACGCGGGACCTCCCTTCCACGATGGGCCGAGTTTGCGGTCGGCCCATACCGCAAGCTTCTCGCGGAAGATTTTGGAGTTGTGTCGGACATCGACTGGGAAGAGACCGGGAAACTTTAAAAAAACTGAGATTGCAAATGCGTGAGGTGAAGCTTGTGCTACGGTCCTCAGCCGCAGTTCCATTTCTGACCAGGGAATAGCAACTATTCTTGGACGACAATTAGGGTGAGTCTCCCAGAAGTGTAGGATGCTGTACATTTCGACGCAAATCACTGGGATTGTAGTTCCCTCACGTTTCACACCGACCAGCGCCGTCCGTACCACGCCTTCGACCGTGTTGAACACCGGTTCCACCATGTCGGTGAAAAGCGTCCCATGCTGGGTCACCACACGCTGGCTCTTGCGGCCGCAGAACCAGAGTCGACCGCGTTCGTCGATGTAGCCGACATCCCCCATGCGGTGCAGGATTTCGCCGGTGGCCGGGTCGCGGATCTTCGCCAGCGCGGTGGCCGTCGGATTGCGGAAGTAGCGCGGCGTGACGACGGGGCCACGGACGACGAATTCGCCGATCACCAGCCCTTCAGAGCCGGAAGCGTGAGCGACGGTGTCCGAATCGCTCCGTCGCTCACGCTTCCGGCTCTGAAAATCCAGTTCGGCAATCGCCCCATCCGTGATCGGGATCACCATCACTTTCACGCCTTCCACCGGCTTGCCGACGCAGACTCCGCGCCCATGTTCCGTAAGCACTCGCGTCTCGTTCAAAATCTCGGCGCTGGAAATATTCGCCACCGGCAAACATTCGGTCGCCCCGTAGGGCGTGAAGATCGGCACGCCCGCCGGGAGCAACTTCGTGAACTGCTCCAGCACAGCCGGTGTCGAGGGGGCGCCGGCACTGATGACCCGTCGCACGCTGGCATAATCCGCGGGGTCGGCGCCGGCTTCGTTCGCCAGTCGTTTCAACACCGCCGGAGATCCGAACAGATTGGTGCAGCGGAACCGGCGGAGTTGGCCGCGGACTTTCACCGGGTCGATGTTTGCGGGGCGGCTGGCGTCCATGTCGGGGACGACGCAAGTCATGCCGAGGGCGGCGCCGAAGAGTGCGAAGAGCGGGAAGGTGCAGTAGTCGATCTCGCCCGGTTCGATGCCGTAGGTCGCCTTCAGCAGTTCGATCTGCGCCGCGAAGATGCTGTGGGTGTACTCCACGCCTTTGGCGATGCCGGTGCTGCCGCTGGTGAACAGAATCGCGGCGAGTGAATCTAATTCGTTCACCCGACCCTTGACAGGATCGGCTCGCCTTCGAAGTTCTTCCGTTGAAGTCGTGCAGAAGAATCGCCATGCCCCCGCGTTCACAGTGGTTCGCACGCTCCGCTTCGCCCAACCGAACAGGCGTCGCGCAAGATGCGCCTTCGCCGAACCGATGAACGCCTCCGGCTCGGCTTGGGCGAGGCACGCCTTCAAATTCTTCATCCCCATACCGGGGTCGATGAGCACCGGCACGGCGCCGATCTTGAACAGCGCGAACGTCAGCGAGAAGAAATCCAACCCCGGTGGCACCATCAGCGCGACGCGGGTTCCGGCGACGATCCCCACGGATTGCAAGCCGGAGGCGAGCGCATCGGAATCGGCGTGGAGTTCGGCGAAGGTGATCGCGCGATCCCGGACGTGCAGCGCCACCTGCGCCGGATGCGTCAGCGCCCGCTCGGCCAAGTGCTCGGCAACGGTGCGCATCA
>JBBRUN010000221.1:0-8670 GCA_038247765.1 Gemmatales bacterium
CGGGCGAGTTGTTCCCCGGCCAACTTCGTGATGCCGTAAGGCGAACTCGGCTTCGTCGGCAGGCTTTCGTCGCCGCTGGCGTACTTGCCGTAGACGCTCGACGTGCTGGCGTAAACGAACTTTTTGAGCGACTTCAATCCCTTCAAAGATTCCAACAGCCGGTGCGTCGCGGTGAGGTTGCAGCGGGCGTAGATGTCGAAGTCGACCCAACTACGGGTCAGTCCCGGCATCGCCGCGAGGTGGAAGATGTATTCGGCGCCATCGACGATGTCACCGAGGTCCCCGTTCGCCAAGTCGCGCTCGTGAAATCGGAAGCGCGGGTGATCGCGGAACCCGCCGAGGTTCGACTCTTTGATGGCGCGCGGGTAGTAATCGGTGAAGCAATCGACGCCGACGACGTCGTGGCCGTCCTTCAGCAACCGCTCGGCCAGATGGGAGCCGATGAACCCCGCGCACCCCGTCACCACGCACTTCATGCCGCATCCTGCAACTGGAATCCCGTCGGAAGAGGCAACTCTAGCACGCGAGCTCCGCCCGCCGCAACGCGAAGTCGCGCCGTGGCTATCTGCTTGTGAAGAGCTGCTTTAGCCGCGGATCTTGGGCAGGCGTTCGCGGTAGGTCTCGGCGCGGTCTTTTTCGCCTTCACCTTCGCCTTTGTCCTTCTCTTTCAGCACCCCGAAGATTTGCACGAGGCGGTTGACGGCTTTGACCTGTTCGTCGCGATCTTGGTTGTAGACGACGTCGACCCAGAGGTAGGCCCACATGGCGTCGCGCAGCAGGCCGTGGCGGAGGTAGATTTCGCCGAGGGCGCTGTAGCCGGCGCCGCGGGCGGTCGGGTCTTTCGCCTTGGCGATCAGCGCCTCGATCTTGACGGCGGCGGCTTTCACCGGGCCTGTGCGAGCCTCGGTTTCTTCAGGGGTCGCGGGCGGATCACCTTCTTTGCGCTCCGGCGGCGGCAGCGGCGCTTTCACGATTTCCTCGAAGATCCCGAGGCGTTCGCGCAGGCCACCGGTGGCGGGGAAAGCTTGATCGGCGGCGAGTTCTTTCAGGATGCTTTCGGCGTCGAGCCGTTTGTTCGCGCGGAAAAGGTAACCGGCTTCGACGAGCTTGGCTTCGTAGCGCAGCTCGGCGGCGAGCGCCATGTTTTTCCCGAGGATCGACATGGCATCGGCGGCGGCGGGGACGTCCTCGAGTTCGCACAGGTAGCGGGCGGCCAAGCGCGCCGTGATCCACGATTCCCAATTGGCAGCATTGGTCTTGCTGAAGGCGACCAAGCGATTGGCCAAAAGTTTCCCTTCGGTTTTGAAGTCGTCCCCGGCTTTGGCGTCGACGATCTTGGCGCTCCAGACGAGCTCACGGAATTCGAGATAGCGCTTCGCCTTCGGGTTGCCCGTAGCGCCGGGGAACTTCATGAGGTCGCGGAAGGCCGCGACGGCTTTGAGGGCGTCGGTGCCGCCTTCTTGGGCGATCGCGGCGAGTTGGCCGTTGCGTTCGACCCCGGGCACGGTGCCGTAGTCGATGCGGATCATATCGGCGGCCGAAATCGTGCCCTTGATTTTCTTGTCCGGGCCCAGCACTTGGACGTTCGAAACCGTTTCCTTGGCTTCGCCATCGAGCGACACGACTTTGCCGTCTTGGGCTTTATCTCGGTAATAGACCCGATCCGCAGTGGCTTGGGCGAGCGCCGGAACCGCAGAGACGAGGCAGGCGAACATCGCCGGGAAGAAGCGTCGCGACATCATGGAGAGATCCGGTTGGAGTGCGTTGGGGGACTGCGGAATCCGGTCGGTCACTTGGGCGGATTGGTCCATTCGCCGCCGGCGGCTTTGTAAGCGTCTTTCAACTGGGGCACTTCGTCGAGAAGTTTCTGGTACTTGGCCTTCACGTTGGGGTGCAGGTCGGCGTTTTTCTTTTCGATGTCCGCGATCTGTTTGGCCAAGCCGGCAATGCCTTTATCGAATAGCGGCTTATTCGCCACGGCATTGACTTGGAGCTGCGCGCGGGTCAGGCAGCGGATCGACTCGGACTGCAGATCGAAATAAATCGGTTTGACGAATTCTTTCTGCTGACGGAGTTTGGCCACGTCTTCTTCCTTCGCGTCGGCGGGCAATTTCTTGATCAGCGTCGTGTAGTACTCCGCGGCCAATGTTTCCCAGCCTTTCTTCGCTTCGACCCAGATTTTTAGGGCTTCCGCCGGGTTGGCGGTACTCGCGGCTTTGGCTTCCAAATAGTGGAATTCTTCCTTGCGGAAATCGGGGAACTTGTACGCCCAAGCACGCTTTGGGGCTTTGCCAAGCAGCGTGCCGAGCAGTTCCTCGGCCTTCGGCAATTGGTTGCCGAGGCGATACGTCCGTACCATTTCCAGTTGGCCGACGCGGTAGATCGGCAGCAACGCCTTGTCGGCGACCCACGCGGCGACGGCGTCGTCTTTGGCTTTCTTGACCGGCGCGGCGTCGCCCGGGTCGGACGCCGGCGGCTGCGGCGGTTCGGCCGTCAGGAAGGCCGGGTTCGACAATACCGGGATGCGGCCGAGCATGGCGATGCTTTTGTCGTATTCGCCGAGCTCTTTGAAGATCTTGCCGAGGTCGAGCATTTGAACCGGGCTGAGCTTCGCATCGGGCCCGCTGATTCGGGCGGCGAGCATCGCGAGGTTCGCCGACACTTTCTTGGCGTCGTCGGCTTTACCGTCTTTATTCAGTTGGTCGATCTGCGGCTTCGTCGCCATGACCACTTGGAAGACCGCGTTGACGGTTTGATTCTGGTCGCCGCCGAACTTCGTGAGCATGTCGAGCAGTTTGCCGGCTTCTTCGAGCTGCCCTTCCCCGACGCGGCTGTTGAGCGCGGGCACCACGATCTGGCCGATCCGCTGGGCGTCGAGTTTTTGGGCCATCGGGAGCACGCCCGGCAGCAGGCCCGCGGCTTTGATGGCCGGGCCGGCTTTCTCCATCTCGGCCAGCATCCCGGCGTAGCGCTCCGCCGATTGCTTGTATTGTTTGTCTTGGTGCAGCAGCATCC
Source organism: Gemmatales bacterium (assembly GCA_038247765.1). Lineage (GTDB taxonomy): Bacteria > Planctomycetota > Planctomycetia > Gemmatales > Gemmataceae > JALHQU01. Next base: position 3,016 of record JBBRUN010000221.1, read on the forward strand.
CTTGCCCGTATACGGCGTTGATGCGAACCATCGCGGCCTGCATCGGCAGCGATTGCTTCTCCGCCGGCGACAAGTTAACCAACGTCGGGATCAGTGCGATCACATCGATCGCGATCTTCTCGGCCGTCGGGTAGCCGTCTTTCCCGCTCGCCATGTAAAGTTGGGCGAGTTGGATTTGCAAGCGGCAATAGTCGCCGGCGACAGCGGCGGGCGATGCCGGGTTGGCCACGGGCACGTTCGCCAAGTCTTTGACGGCGGTTTTGAAAAGAGCCGGTTTCTGGGCGTCGAGCGGCAGCGCGAATTTCACCGGGTTCGCTTCCGGCCCTCGGGGGCGGAGGAGATCGTAGGCGATGCCCCCTTGCAGGAGCCGGGCACGCGCCAGGTTTTGATAGCGGGTCGTGATGCGATTCATCAGGTTGAAGGCTTCGATGTATTTCGAGTTTTGAACCAGCAACCGGGCGCCGATGAAGCGGACTTCGTCGGTCCCGGCGTCATCCGGGATGGTCTGATCGAGGTACATCGCCATGGCCATGGCCTTCGCCAAGTCGGCTTGGCGGTTGACCGTATCCGCCGTGTCGAGTTTCTCGGCCGATTCCAAATACGCCAGGACGGCGTTCAGCCCGGCCTTGGCGGCGGTGGGCCCTTTGCCGGCGCGAGCCATGGATTCGCCGAGTACGGCCGCGCGGTACGGCTCATCGGCGATGCGGTACGTGTACACCAACATGACTTGGCTGTTCAGCGAATCGCGGATCGATTCCTTCGGCACGGGGAGTTGTTTCTCCCGCTCGAGGAAGGCGATCACGCGGTCGAGTTGCGCCTTCTTTTGCTCGGGGGTGGCCTTGTCGTCCCGCGTCAACTGTTGAAATTTGTCGAGTTGCACGAGCGACGACAGGTGGACCTCGTCGAAGGTCAGAAGCTGGTCTGGCGGCTTGTCGGCGTTGCCGACCAGCAGGCGGATGACCAGCGGGCGCATCTTGGCGGCGCGTGTGGTGTATTCGTTTTCGGTGTCGGCGAGGCGGCGGAAATCTTTGTCGGCGTCCTTCAACAGCGGGATCGAGTTCAAGTTGACCTCGACCTTCATGGTCTTGGTGTCTTTCTTTACGCTCAAGACGGCTTCGTCGTACTTCGTCGTCGCGGCGTAGTAGGTGATGGCGTAGGTTTCGTTGGTGACGCGGAAGTTGCGGTAGTCGGTCAGCCACGACTCGCACTGCAGTCGCACCTTTAAGTACGCCGGGGCCGTATTCGTTTTCCCGGCTTGGATCCATTTATCGCGGATCTCGAAGAACCGCGCCTGCCGGACACCGGCGACGCCCGCGCCGCCGGGGATTTTGGCCGCGTCGGTTTTGATCTTGGCGAATGCGGTGTCGGCTTTCGGCGCTTCGCTGAGTGGGTAGTAGCATTCCCCGGCCCAAGCCTTGGCGATCCAACAGGTCGGGTGGTTGAGATCGCGGTCGCCGAGCTTCGTGAAAATGACCTGAGCACTCTTGTACGCATCGGCACGGGCCGTGACTGCGGCCGTGCCTTCTGCCGCGATGTACGATTCGCCCAAGTAGTAACGGTTGATGCCTTGGTCGAGGATCGTCTGGTAGAGTTCGCGGGTGCGATCCCGCTTCAGGTTCGGGGAATCGGCCGTTTGCAAATTCTTCTCGAGCGCGGCGGCGGCGAGCAAAAACTTCGCGGATGCATCGATGAAAAACGGGCGGGCGAGCGCGGCCAGCGCCTTCTGGCCGGCGGTATCGGGCACGCGGCCGGCGCGGCTCAGTTGCGTCTTCCCTTGCAGCGAAGCCACGTTCGCCAGCGACATCGCCGCTTCGGCGGCGCGGGGGTGGCTAGCGTGCGCCTTCAAGAATTGATCGAGTTCGGCCTTCGCCTCGTTCACGAGTAGGTCGCGCTTCACCTCGTCGGTTTCCGGGGCGGCGAGTTTGATCCGCGTCTTGGCCCGCTCGATGGGCAATTCCATTTGCCACTGCGGGGGCAAGGTCTTGGCCAAGTCGTCGAGGTAGTCGATGGCGAGTTCGGGCTCGTCGTTATCCCGCAGGGCGCGGGCCAATTCGAACGGGCTTTGCGGCGGCAAATCTTGGGCGACCGCAGGCGGTGCGGTAATCGCCAAGGTGGCGAGGATCGCGAAACAGAAGTACCGAGACATGGTTATAGCCCTGCGATGATTCCGGATCGGCATTCTTCTACGGTATTCTACGCTCCGCGTTTCGGCAGAGTTCCCGAAACTGACTAGCCAGATTGTGCCAGACACGACAACCACTCGTCAAGGAAGTCTTTTCTCGGGATACTCCGCATTCCTCGCGCCCACCGGCGCTGCTATGATGGTACTGCCGCCACGGGAGCCCCGCCGCCATGAAGTGCCAACGCTGTACCAAACCGGCGACCCTCCACATCACGGATGTGCTGCCGCAGGATCAATACGAAGAGTTCCATTTTTGCGAAGAGTGCGCCAAGAAGTACCTCGACCCGAACGGTCCGTCGAAGAAATCCGCGGGGTCGATGGCCGACATGAGCGAGGATCCGAGCGGCAAGCAGTGCGGCGAGTGCGGCATCAAGTTCGTGGAGTTCCGCAACTCCGGCCGGCTCGGTTGCGCTCACGATTACGACCATTTCGGTGCGGAGCTGGTGCCGCTGCTCGAAAGCATCCACGGCGACACCCGGCACAACGGCAAGAAACCGCGGCGCGGGGCGGTGCGGCCACCGGAGCAGACCGAACTGGTACAACTCCGGCGGAAGCTGCAAGAAGCCGTGAGCGACGAAGCTTACGAAGCGGCCGCGAAATTGCGCGACCGCATCCGCCAACTGGAAGAGCTTTGAACCGGACGACCGACCATGAACCCGTGCAAGTTCTGCGGCCAACCCGCGACGATCCACCTCACCGATATTCTGCACCAGCAGAAGCGCGAAACGCACCTGTGCGAAGCCTGCGCCCGCGCCAAGAAGATCATCCCGGATCAACCCGGTTCGCACATCGACCTCCACGGCCTCGTCCAACTCGTGATGGGCCAAAGCGACGGCGCCGACGCGGCCGCGCCGGGATCGTTGACTTGCTCCAACTGCGGGTTGAAGTACTCCGCATTCCGCGAAGAAGGGCGACTCGGCTGTGCCGCCGACTACGATGAATTCGCAGGGCCGCTGGCGACGCTGCTCGAGCGCGTCCACCGGGCGACCGACCATTGCGGCAAGGTGCCGAGCCGCAAACGGGCTACAATGGGCTTGTCGAAATTGAAGGCCGAGTTGGAAGCCGCGATCGCGGCCGAACGCTACGAAGACGCCGCGGTCCTGCGGGACCGCCTCCGACAGAAAGAAGGCCCGGATGAACCTCGATAGCCTGCTGCCGAACCTCGGCGAGTGGCTGCGCGGCACCGGCCCGGAGTCCGATGTCGTCGTGTCCACGCGCATCCGCTTGGCCCGCAACCTCTCCGACATCCCGTTCACGACGCGCGCGAACAACCACCAAAAGGCCGAGATCGAACAGCGCGTCCGCGAGGCCGTGGCCAAGTCGGATATCGCCCCGAGGCTCGAATACCTCAGCGTCATGGGGCTCATGCCGCTCGACCGGCTCTTTCTCGTGGAGCGGCAGCTCATCAGCCGGGAACTCGCCAACGCCCTCGAAGGCCCGCGCGGCGTCGCCTTCGACACCCGCGAGTCGGTCAGCGTCATGGTGAACGAAGAGGATCACCTACGCATCCAAGTGATGCGCTCGGGGATGTCGCTCGAAGAAACCTGGGAGCAGATCAACGCCGTCGACGACAACCTCGAAGCCCGCCTGCCGTACGCTTTCCACGAGCGCTTCGGATTCCTCACGGCCTGCCCCACCAACGTCGGCACCGGCATGCGCGCCAGCGTCATGCTCCACCTCCCGGCGCTGGGCATCACCAAGCAGATCGAGAAAGTCTTCAAGGCTCTGCAGAAGATCAACCTCGTCGTGCGGGGGCTTTACGGCGAAGGCACCCGGGCGAGCGGGGACTTGTACCAAATCAGCAACCAAGTGACGCTCGGCAAATCGGAGCCGCGCCTGCTCGCCGAGATCCGCGAAGTGATCGCGATGATCCTCCAGTACGAGCGCCAAGCCCGCAGCGTGCTGTTGAAGGAGCGCCGCCAAGCCGAGCACGACCGCGTCGCCCGGGCCATCGGCACCTTGGGTAGCGCCACCATGATCACCGCCGAGGAGACGATGGAACTGCTGAGCGCCGTCCGCCTCGGCATCCACCTGGGCCTGCTCGACGACTTGCCGCCGACGACGCTGAACCAACTCTTCATCCACACGCAATCGGCCCACTTGCAAAAGCTCGCGGGCAAGCACCTCGACGGCGAAGACCGCAATGCCGAGCGGGCCAAGTACCTCCGCAACCGACTCCGCGATCTGGGCGCCGGCTTGGCTTGATGCTCTTTTACCGGTCAATGCTCCAATTGGAACCATTCGTTCGACGAGGCTTCGGCCTTGCTGTACAGGTCGTCGGCCTCGATCGGCAAATGGGCGATCGTTCGGCTCGCCAACAGCGGCAACAGGATGTCGAGAACCTCGGGGTCGATCATGTAGCGGCGGGCGACTAGACCGGCTTCGCGCTCGAATTGCACCGCCTCGGAATAGACTTTCTCGTATTCCAACGGAACGGTTTTGAGCATCACCGACCATAGGCCCGTGAGGCGGCTTTTAAAGGACGCTTCGGCTTCGCCCGGTTCGGCCAGCAGCGTCAAGCAGACGTACTCGGTCATCACTCTTTCACATTCTTGATGACGGCCCGCATCATTTGGAACAAGTACAACGCCGAGCCGACGTGCGTCGCTTCGACCCAGATCATCTCGGGTTTGCCGGTGGCTTCCCAGAGTTTCTTCGTCGCGACCGGGGGCACGACGTCGTCGTTGCTCGCGGCGATCAACAACAGTTTCTTATTCTTCAACTGCCCGGCGTAGGTGATCGGGTCGACGGGGTCGATCAACTTCTTCAACTTCGGCGTCGTGACTCCGGCGAGTCTGAGGATCGGCAATACCGCCAAAGCGATCGGGTGGCCGGAGAACGACTCGACGAGGTCGCCGCCACCGAGGAGGAGGTTGACCGATTTGATTTTGGGTTCGACGCCGCCGAAGACGCCCCCCACGAAACTGCCGAGGCTGGTACCGAGCACACCGAGTTTCAAGGCGTCGACTTCGGGGCGGGATTCGAGCCATGCCGTGGCGAGCCGGCAGTCGAGGACGGTCTGCCGAACGTTCGCCACCGACTTTTCGATGTCGGTGGAGAGGAGCCGCTCTTTGGAACCGGGTTCGCGGCGCGGCCCGTAATAAGCCATGAAGACGACGAGCGCCGGGATGTCGTGCTGGGCGAGCCAGAGCGCCTCGGCCCGACTGACGACTTGGGCGCCGTCGAGGATGTCGAGCACGATCACGGCCGGGTGTTTCCCGGCTTTGCGGGGCTGGTAATACTCGGCGTACACGGTGTTGTTCGCGGCGCTGGCGGTCTTCACCGCCGAGGGAAATGTCAGGCTGAAGACATCGACCTCCGCATTCGGCAGGCTGTACTTCGGCTTCAATTCGTACGCGAACGTCCGGTCGTCCATCCGGTACAGTTCCGGGACCTTGTTCGCTTTGTCGGCTTGGGTGAACTTCACCTCGCCGATTTCGGCCTTCGGTTCGGCGGCGCCCACAGCCGAACAG
>JBBRUN010000222.1:0-8646 GCA_038247765.1 Gemmatales bacterium
CAGCCTTCGGCCGAGGAGTTGAAGTCCGCCATCGCACTGGGCGGGAACTTCAACCCGACGCCGATCTCGGCCCAAGTGCTGTGGCAGAAATTGGGGACGCCCGGGGTGCCCACACTCGTCGGCGCGCCGGGGTCCGGGGAACTCAGCCGCCCGGCTCGATTGGCTGCCGTGGGTGCGAGCTTGTCGCAGAAGAACGCGGCGGAGGCGCTGGCGCTGGCCACGCGGCCGGGGCAGCTCGACGACCGCGTGCTGGCGCTCGCGATGATCGCGGAGCAATCGGCCGAGCCGATGGCCGCAGTCGATGCGACGCTCGAGATCGACCCGAAGCTCTTCACGAAGACGACCCCGCAGTACGCGATTCTGCGGATCGCCATCGCGGCGGCGAAGGCCAAGCAGATGGACAAAGCCGAGAAAGTCTGGGGCCTGCTCGGCGACGACGGCTTGAAAGCGTGGGCCAAGGCCGATTGCCAACGCTGGTACCTCGCCGCGAACCCGACGCAAAAGGCGGAGGTGGCGACCGCCGACCGACCCGATGACTCGGCCAAGCTCCGTGTTTCCGCGGCCTTCGGTGCCCTGACGGTGGCCCGGCACAACGCCGCGGAAAACGGCGTCGGCAACTCCGCGAAAGAATACGAGACCTGGGGCAAAGGCAACCTGCGCGCCTTCGGCCTCGCCGGCTTGGCACTGGGCCTGCAAGATTCCAAACGATAAGACGAAACTGTGCCTCCAGATTCCACCCACTCGAATTCCGGCAAACCGAAACCGAAGAAGGCCCCCCGCGGTGGCCTCATCGGGCCGCTGTTTTCATGGGAACTGTTCCGCCTCGCCCGGCGGGGGCAAGATGCGCGCGGGCGGTTTATCCTCGCCTTCTTGCTATTTTTGGTGCTGACCGCGTTCAGCATGATCTGGTTCAAGCAGACCGCACCGGCCGACCTCTTCTTCGGCGATTCGCAGAAGCTCAGCATCGCCGAAACCTCCGCGTTCGGGTCGTCGTTCTCTCTCACGTTCCTCATCGCGCAACTCGCCGTGCTCGTATTGCTCACGCCGGCGTACGCCGCCGGGGGGATCGCCGAAGAGAAGGACCGCAAGACGCTCGTTTTCCTGCTTGTCAGCGATTTGTCGAATCGCGAGATCGTCTTCGGCAAGTTCTTCGGCCGGGTCGGGTTCCTGCTGGGCATCCTCTTCGCCGGCTTGCCGATTCTGGCGCTCACGCAACTCCACGGCGGTGTCACGCTCAAATTCCTGCTGTGCAGCTACGCCATCACCGCGACGACGGTCGTCTTCCTCGCGGCGGTCAGCGCCGCCAGCGCCGCCTCTGCCGAGACGTACCGCGGCGCACTCTTCCGCTCGTACGGCCTCACGGCGATCATCGTCATCACCGGGTGCGGGTTGGGGCCGCAGGCCGGGCCGTTCGGCATTATCCCCGTCCTGTATCTGGTCGAACCGGGCAGCCCCGGCACCTTCTGGGCGATCGCCATCGCCTACCCGCTCGTCGAACTCGCCCTCTCCGGGATCGCGGTCTGGCTCGCGGTGCGCTCCGTCCGCAATATGCGGGCTCGGTTGATCCGCCGGAACACCAAGCCGCCGCCGTGGATTCAAGATCGCTACCGCAAAGACGACCGCGAACGGGAACGCCGCGACGACGCCGAGCGCCTGCGGGCCGAGCAACTCGAGGTCGAACGCATCCGCCGGCACGCCCTCGCCAACCTCGTCGTCGCCGAAGTGCCGATGGTGCTGGTGCCCGACGATGACGAATCGACCGCGGCCCCCGTGCCGATTTCGGTATCGCGCGCCAGGCGCATCCCGGTGGCGCCGGTGTCGGCGCGCTCGAAGATCCGACCGCGCCACGAGGTGATCCCACAGGTGCTGATCCCGGCGCAGAAGCAGGTGAAGGTGCCGAAGCGGCGCAAGAACCAGCGGATGGACGAGTACACCGAAGAGCAGACGGCCGACCGGCCGCGGATCGGTTCGACCGATCCTTTCTATTGGAAGGAGCGCTTCACCACCGGCTCGCTGAAGACCGAAGACGACGACGCCATGAAGTCGATGATGTACCTCTTGGGCGGCGTCCTCGGCATCATCGTGCTGTTCATCCTCGCCATCGCGGCGCTCACTTTGATCGCCAGCACCGGCACCACCGACAACCGTTCGGTGGTCAAGTGGCTGCTGCTCATCACGGGGGGCACCGGCGTCTTCGTGCACCTCTTGCAAATCGGCTTGGCCTCGGGCGGGGCGATTTGCCGGGAGCGCCAACGGCTGACGCTCGAATCGTTGCTGACGATCCCCGTCGATCGCTCGGCGATCCTCTGGCCGAAGTGGGTCGTCAGCTTGCTGCGGGGTTGGTGGTGGGGCGGCCCGGCCGCCGGGGTCATGGCCTTCGCGCTGCTCGCCACCGATGTCCCCGTGCTATTGGCGCCGGGTATCGTCTACTTCCTCGCGGTGGTGCCGTTCTGCACGAGCTACGGCCTTTGGCTGTCGATCCGCTGCCGCAGTGTGAACCGGGCGATCATGTGGTTCCTACCGGTGGCCGGGGCGCTCGTGGTCTTCCCGATCTTCGTCACCAGTTGGGCCGATCAACCGCTCTGGTTGTTATGGGCCGCCCTGATGACCGGCGTGACGATGATCCTGACGCTCGGGGCCTGGGGATTCTGGAAGCATTCGGAGAAACTGTTCGACCGGGAGACGGTACTGGCGACGTGATCACACCAGCGGGAAGAAGACTCGCACCCGCGTACCCCAATCGGGTTCGGACTCGACTTGGATGTACCCGGCGGCGCCGGCGACGATCCGCAATACGGTCGCCAAACCGGTGCCGGTACCGCCCGATTGGGCGCGCGTCGTGAATCGGGGTTCGAAGATTCGGAGCAGTGTTTCCTTATCCATGCCACGGCCGGTATCGGCGACCGTGAGCACGGCGTAGCGCCCCGCCGGCACCGTTTGCGGCCAACCGGGGCGTGCCTGATGGAGCCGCCGGTCGAAGGCCCGCACTTCGATCGCGCCGCCTTCGGGCGTCGCATCGCGGGCGTTGCCGACGAGATTCAGCACGACCTGCAACGCCTCGATGGGATCGACCGCAATCGACCCCAGCTCCGGCTCGCACTCGACGCTGAACTCGATCTCGGCGCCGACGTAGCGCGGCAGAATGCGGGCGACTTTGGCGAACAACTCGGGCAACCGCACTTCGGCGACCACCGGGGCGCGACTCAGACCTTGGACGTACACCAGCAGTTCCCCGGCTTGCCGGCCGAGATCACCGATGACCGCCGTGAACTCGCGGCGCGGATCGCCCGGGGAAAGACCTTCGGACAACAGCTCGGCGTACCCGCAGATCACGGCCAGCAGGTTGTTGACGTCGTGGGCGATCCCCGGCACCAACCGGCCGATGGTCGAATAGCGGTCGCTCGGCGGCCCGTCGACATCGTCCAAGAGCTTCGTGTCGGTCAGCGACTCCTCGCAGTGCCGGGGCGGCGGTGAAATCGCGCTCATCGACTTCCCCTTCGGGTTCGGGTGTTGAATCGCCGCGCCGCCGCTGTTACCGTAACCAACACACTCTCCCGGCTCACAAGGTGTTCGCCATGCTCTCCCGCCCGTTCGCGGTCGCCCTCCTCGGCGGCCTGCTCGCATCGTCGGCCTTTGCCATCGACAATTACAAACTCTGCCCGGAGGCGACGCCGGACGCCGACACGCCGCGCGGCACGATCACCGAGCACGTCTTCGCCGACAGCAAAGTGTTCCCCGGCACGAGCCGCAAATACTGGATCTACGCCCCTGCGCAGTACGACGGGAAGACGCCCGCGGCGGTGATGGTCTTCCAAGACGGCCAGTGGTACCAAGACCCGAAAGGGTCCTGGCGCGTGCCGGCGGTGTTCGATACGCTCATCCATAAAAAAGAGATGCCCGTGACCATCGGCCTGTTCATCTTGCCCGGGGAGTTCCCGAACCAACTCGACAAAGCCGGAAAGCCGCGATCGAACCGCAGCTTCGAGTACGACACTCTTTCTGGCGATTACACCAAGTTCTTGGAATCCGAATTCCTCCCGGAAATCGGAAAGAATTACAAACTGCGCGGGGACGCTGCGGGTCGGGGAATCTGCGGGATTTCCAGCGGAGGAATTTGCGCCTTCACCGTGGCCTGGGAACGGCCCGACCTGTTTCACAAAGTGCTCAGCCACGTCGGCAGCTTCGCCAACATCCGCGGCGGCGATGCCTATCCCGGTCTCATCCGCAAAAACGACGTCAAGCCGATCCGCTGCTACTTGCAAGACGGCTCCGGCGACCTCGACAACCTTCACGGAAGCTGGCCGCAATCGAATCAGCAAATGGCCTCGGCGCTGCGCTACATGAACTACGACTACAAATTCGCCTTCGGCGACGGAGGCCACAACGGCAAGCACGGCGCCGCCGTGATGGCCGAGAGCCTGCGCTGGCTCTGGCGTGACTGGGAGAAAGAACAGTCGAAGGGGAAGTGAGGTTCTCAACTGACCGCTGAAATCTGACCGCTGATCACTGTTAATTGCGAAGTGCCCGAAGTCAGCGATCCGGTATCCACAATCCGTCACACGTATCCGGACACCCCATGAAACTCCTCTCCTTCATTGCACTGCTTCTACTCCCGGCGATTGGCGCCGCGCAAGACATGCCGCTATTCACGATCACCAAGTCGGGTGAATCGTGGAAGCCGGCCACCGGCCAACGGCCGAAGACGCCGTCGCCCCGAGAAGCGATCAGCCCCGACGGCTCGGTGAAGTTTTCCGGCGTCAAACTCGATAGCTTTGTGCACGCCTATAACATCGCCGGGGAATCGACTGTATTGCCGAGCGGTGGCCCCTATGCGCCGCTCCGCATCGAGCAGGCGTACGACAACGACAAGAAGGCCCAAGCGAAGCGGAAGACCGACCCACCGAAACTCGCGGTGACCTCGCTGTTGGTCGATTCCGCCGGGCGGATCTACGCCGGCACCAAGATCGGCATCCAAATTTTCGACCCGACCGGCCGGCTCTGCGGCGTGTTGGCGCTGCCGGCGACCGGCGGCCCGGAGCACCTCGGCTTCGAAGGTTCAGCCAAAGATCAGCTTGTCGTTTGGATCGGCGGCAAAAAATTCACCCGCACCATGCAGGCGACCGGAAAGTGACCATGCCCGATTGGACCGCCGCCCGAGCTTCGGTGCCTCTCGATCCGACCGTCTGCATGTTGAACACCGGTTCGTATGGCCCGACGCCGACGCCGGTGTTCGACCGCGTCACGGAGCTGCGCCGCCGGCTCGCGGCCGGGCCGACCGACTTCTTCACCCGGCAGATGCCGCCGCTGCTCTGGGACGCCCGCGTCCGCACCGCGCAATTCCTCGGCACGACGCCGGAGCGACTCGTTTTCACGGGTAACGTCTCGATGGCGATCAACCTCGTCGCCTCGGGGTTGCGGTTGAACGTCCCCGGCGAAATCTTGCTGACGGATCACGAATACGGTGCGATGCAGTGGTGCTGGGAACGCGCCGCCCAACGCCAAGGGTTGACGATCCGGACCTATCCGTTGCCGACGATGGCGAAGGATCCCTCCGAGATCATCGACGCGGCCGTGAAGGCGATGACCGCTAAGACGCGGCTCTTCTTCTTCAGCCATGTACTCTCACCGACGGGGTTGGTTCTCCCGGCCCGGGAGCTTTGCGCCGAAGCGCGAAAACGCGGCATCCTCACGGTCGTGGACGGCGCCCACGCCCCGGCGATGCTGCCGCTGAACGTCGATGCCGTGCGAGCCGACTTTTACACCGCGAATTTGCACAAGTGGTTGCTCGCCCCGATCGGCGCCGGGTTCTTGGCCATCGGCAATGGCAACGAAGATCGATTGCAGCCGCTGCAGGTGAGCTGGGGCTACCATCCGGATCGAAACTTCAAATTGAACGACGACCGCGATCCCTACGGCAGCACTTGGCGGACGCGCTTCTTGGAGTTCGAAGGAACCAAGGATGTCTGCCCGTGGCTCGCGATTCCGGCGGCCATCGACTTCCAAGCCTCGCTCGGTTGGGACGCCATCCGCGCGCGAATGGCGGAGCTATCGGCTTTCAGTCGGGCGAAGCTGGTTCCGCTCGGGTTGACGCCGGCGACGCCGGACGTGCCCGGAATGCACGGTGCCCTGACGGCCTTTGAACTGCCGAAGGGTTTGGACGCGGCCAAATTGCGCGAAGATTTGTGGAAGCGCCGGATCGAGATTCCGATCATCGAACGGCCGGACCGCACACTGATCCGCGTCAGCGGGCACTTCTACACGACCGAAGCCGAGATCGAGCAATTAACCGCGGCGCTGCCAAGTTTGTTGTCGGCGTAGGGCGCGGCTTCGAATTCTGGCGCCGATTGCAAATTCGCACTCAAGCTCGGTAAAAACTGGCACCTATCGCACGTTTGACAGCCATTTCGCAGCCAGAAATGTTTCGGGATCGTCACTTCAAGAAAATCCGCGGGCCTGCCAAAGCGAAGAACCATTACGGCAATGGGGAGTTGCGCCGAGTGCCCGGCAACCCCCGGGTGAAAAAATATGCCAACGGTTCCATTGGCTCGCTTGTTGCTCTAGTTATTCCCGCACACCAAGAGTCAGCGCCCGCAACCGAAACATTCACACGAAATTCGCCGATTTATGCGGATTCTGGCGCTATTGTGTCCGAACCCGGACGAAACGGGTGACTCTTGTTTATGGGGAATTTTGTTGCTACCGACATCGCGTTCGGATCGTCGGCGTGAGGAAATATCGAAAGATTCGCCGGAATTTTGTGTATAGCTCGGTAAGTATGGGCGTCCCATTGTACGGGGAGCGCTCGCAAGGCCACCCCGAAACGAAACATAATCGGAGACCGACCCCAACCCGGCGGCCCCTGACACCACGGATGACACACGGAAGCCGCCCGCTGCGGAATGGAGGACGATCGTGATTGCTTTCAAACACCCCACCATGCGAGAGCTGACGGATCAGCAAGTCCGGTTCGCTCCCGCCGTTCGCCGCCAAGAACAACTGGCGAAAGCCGAAAAGCTCCTCGCGGACATCGACCCCGCGAGAATGTACCCGTACTCGTTCGTCTGCTTCCGAATCACCGATTTCCGGCCCGAGACGCACGCCAACCTCCAGATCGCGGGGCATGATCTCACGCACGACCTCGCCTTGTTCATCAAGAAGGTTGAGCGCTCGCTCCCGCCACTGCCGATCGAGCTCGCCGCCGAGCCGATGCTGACCCTCGAAGAAGTCAGCAAACAATTCAACGTCTCGACGAAAACCGTCAGCCGTTGGCGCTTGCTCGGCCTCACCGCCCGCCGCGTGCTCCGCGGCAGTCGGAAACACCTCGGCTTCCCGAAGTCGAGCGTCGAAGCATTCGCGGCGGCGCACCAAGCCCAAGTAGCGCGCGGTAGCCGATTCAGCCATCTGAGCGACACCGAGAAGGATAGCATCCTGATCACAGCCCGCCAGATGGCCCAAACCGGCGGCAGCCTCACCGACGTGTCGAAGAAACTGGCCCAGCAGTTCGGCCGGTCGGCGGAGGCGGTTCGCTACACGATCAAGAACTTCGACCGGGCCCACCCGGACAGCGCGGTCTTCCCGCAGTCGGGGTTGCCGCTGAACACCGACTCGAAAACGAAAATCTTCAACGACTACCAGGAGGGGAAACCCGTGGACCTGATCGCCAAACGGTTCGGCCGAACCCGGTCGAGCATGTACCGGGTCATCAACGAAGTCCGGGCGGAGCAACTGATCCGCACCCCGGTGAACTACATCTACAACCCGGAATTCGACGATCCGATCATGGAACCGATCATGCTCGCGCCGATCCCGGATCACGAAGAGTTCGACGATAAGCTCCGCACGATGCGGGCGCCGAAGGACGTGGAGCCGACCATGGCCTACTTGTACGAGCGGCCGCTGCTCAACAAGCCCCAAGAAGCGCACTTGTTCCGGAAGATGAACTTTCTGAAGCACAAGCTGCACAAATTGAAAGACGGCCTCGACCCGACCCGAGTCCGCGCCACCGATCTTCACAAGATCGAAGCGCTGACCGAGCAGATCAAAGCCTGCCGCGATCTGTTGATCGAGTGCAACCTGCGCTTGGTGCACAACTCGGCCGCGAAGCACTTGCAGATCGGCCAGAACTTGGACGAGCTGAAGTCGGACGCCCACATCTCGTTAATGCGGGCCGTGGAAAAATTCGACTACGGCCGCGGCTTCAAGTTCAGCACCTACGCCACCTGGGCCATCGTGAAGAACTACGCCCGGAGCATCCCGGACGAGAACACCCACAAGATGCGCTTCATGACGGGGCACGACGACCTGTTCGACGCCAAGGCCGACGTCCACACCGACGAGCAAGAGCTGCTCGCCACCGCGGAGATGGCCAAGAATCGCGTCGCCAAGTTGCTGAAAGATCTCGATCCGCGGACGCGGGAAGTGATCCGCATGCGGACCGGCATCGACGGCTCCGCCGAGATGACACTGGAACAAATCGGCCAGCACTTCGGCATCACGAAGGAGCGGGTGCGCCAGATCAACGTGCGGGGTATGAAGCAACTCCGCGAGAAGGCTGCGATGGAACATTCGGAAGCGTAGCAGCCGGATGGCGCCGGATCGATCGACGCGGCCACCCTCGGGTGCGCCGCGTTTTTTTCGTATAGCCAG
>JBBRUN010000223.1:0-8620 GCA_038247765.1 Gemmatales bacterium
ACTACCCCCGGTGTGGGCCCCGCGCCCCCCCCCCGCCCGTTTGGCTTGGGGGGTGGGCGGGCCCCCCCCCCGCTTCCCGCTCCGATTTGCTCATTGCGATGCCGCCGATCTTGGCTCGGGCATAAGAATTTGCATCACCGAGTCACGAAGGGCACAGCGAAGGTAAAGTGTTGAGATTGAGTGGGGAAACTTCGTATCCCCACCATTATTTCCATCGTTCTCTGTACACTCTGCGACTCGGTGGTGAAAATTCTTCCATCGACCCGTGCTCGCGGGATAACTGAAGGATTCCGGAGGCGATCGGCGGCATCCCAACGACACAAGGGGCCGGGTCTGAGAGCTCGCGCTTCCCGCTCCGCAACGATTCCGGCCGTTACGAATTTCGAAGCACGCTCGAATCCTTTGCCTGTTCCGGAGTCGACTCGCGCCGTAAAATGCCAATTCGCAATCGGACTCGCCCACCGACGCCGGCCGGATGATTTCTCCCGAGGTTCGCCATGTTGCTCTGGTTGTTGCGCGGGTGCTTTGCCGCGTTGATGCTCGGCGTAGCCGTGTTTGCCTTCGAGATCCTCTACGCCGATTTCCAAATGCTGGCGGGCGGAATAGTCGCGGCGCTCGTCGTCGTCGCCGTCGGCGCGTCCATCATCTACACCGACCTGCGCGAGACCGAAAAGCACATCGCCACGATCTCGTCGATCTACTTCGGGCTGCTCTTCGGACTGCTGTTGGGCTGGCTCTTCGGCATGGGCATCGAAGCCGTGCTCCAGACTTTTTCCGGCGCGATGCAATTGGATGCGATGCAATTGCAAAAAGTGACGGTTCTGTCGCGGGCGCTGATTACGCTGATCACGAGTTATGTTTCGGTCTCGATCTTGATTCAAACGCGGGACGATTTCCGCTTCATCATCCCGTATGTCGAATTCAGCAAGCAAGTGAAGGGCGGCCGGCCGCTGGTTCTCGATACCAGCGTCATCATCGACGGCCGCATCGCCGACCTCTGCGACACCCGCCTCGTCGATACCAAGATCATTGTGCCGCGGTTCGTGCTCCAAGAATTGCAGGGGATCGCGGACAGTTCAGACAAACTCAAACGCAACCGCGGCCGGCGCGGCTTGGACATTTTGAAGAAGCTGCAAACGAACCAAAAGCTCGACCTGTTGATGCACGACGGCAATGCCGGGGAATTGAAACCGGGCGAAAAAATGCGCGTCGATGAGCGCCTCGTCTTATTCACGAAAGCGGTGGGTGGACGGGTCGTCACGAACGATTTCAATTTGAACAAGATTGCGCAATTGCAGGGCGTGGACGTCATCAATTTGAACGAAGTCGCCAATTCTTTGAAGACGGTCGCGCTTCCGGGGGAATACTTGAACTTGAAGGTCGTGAAGGTCGGGGATCAATTCGGCCAAGGCGTCGGCTACCTCGAAGACGGCACCATGGTCGTGATCGAACAGGGCCGCAACCTCGTCGGCCAAGAGACGTCCATCGTCGTCACGAGCGTGCTGCAAACGCCCGCCGGGCGCATGATCTTCGGCCGGCCGGAACAGCGGCTGTCCGGATCGTACGTGCCCGTGGGCCAAAGCGGCCTGCACAATGCAACGCCGCCCACGGGCAGCAAAGAGACCCCGCCGGAACAACCGAAAGTCTCGTGAAGGGTTCGCCACCCGCGACTCCGTGGTGAATTCTTCCGAATCCACCCGGAGAATCTCCATGCGAATCCGATTGTTCACCTTGGCCGCAGTCGCCGTGTTCAGCGGGCTCGGACTTGCAGCCGACACTGCCCTGCCGAAGACGATTCCCAAACCCGGCACGCCAAACGACTCGGAGTCTGTGGAGCGCGTGCTGGCCGCACGCAAAGAATACCAAGCGTCTCTGGTCGCGCTGTACCAGCACTACGAGAAGACCGGCGACAAAGGCCGCATGAAGTGGGTCGAAGACGAACTCAAAAATTTCCACCTGATCATGAAGCCTTCGTATCGGCTCGACATCAACGACGTGCCCCCGGCCACGCTCGAAGCCAAGACGAACATCAAAGAGGCCAACCTGCTATACGTCGAATCCCTGAAATATAAGGACAAAGGGACCGGTACCGACTACACGCTCAACCAGAGGCGGGCCGAAATCCTCTTCCAAGAAATCTTGCAGAAGTACCCGGCGAGCGACAAAATCGCGGACGTCGCGTATCAACTCGGCGACCTGTACGAAAGCAAAGCCTTCAAGCAATACGACCGCGCCGCGGCCTATTTCGAACGTTCGTACCAATGGCGCAAAGGGGGCCGCACCGACGCCGTCATGCGGGCCGCGTATATCTACGATCGCTTGCTGAACGAGCGCACCAAAGCCATCGAATTGTACCGCGAAGAGATCGCCAACGACACGGAACCGGCCCGGTTGAAAGAAGCCGAAAAGCGTTTGGCCGAATTGACGAGTCGGGGGAAGTGATGGAACGGACCAGGTGACAGGGAAAGAAAATGCGGAGTGGAAGAAGGCCACCCTTCTTCCACTCCGCATTTCGCTGTTCAATTTAGTAACCGAAGCGGACACGCCAGTAATCGACCGGGGCTTGCTTGCGGCCCAACCACCAATGGCCGTCTTCCCATTCGAGGGTCACTTTCCGCCAGCCGAGCGGAACCTTTGGGAACGGGTAGTACGGCCCAATAAACGGGAACGCGCTGTGCGGGTAGGCCGTCGGGTAAGCCACGCGGGAGACGTTGTTGTACGGGGCGTAGGTCGGCCACGCGTGGTTCGGCAGGGGCGGAGCGCCCATTTCGAAGCCGCCGCCGGGGCCGACCGGGATCGGATCGACGATCGGGTCGCCGATCGGGCCGCGGGTCATCGGCGGGAGTGCCGACGGTACCGGTTGGGCCAGCGGGCCACCGATGGCTTGGGTCTGGGTCACTTTCGTGACCTTTAGGCCGTCGCGGACGAGCTTGACGCCTGAGACCACGCGGACATCTTCGAGGATCGCCTTCTTCTGGGCGTCGTCCTTGCAAATACCGGTGATCGTGATCGTCCCCGTGTTCGAGGTGATCTTGATGTCGGCGTCCATCGACGAGCCGGTCTTCACGAGCTTGGCGGCGCAGGCATCGGCGAGCGCTTCATTACCGGTGACTGCCGGAGTCGCCGAGACGGTGGGGAGTTTCAGTTTCGATGGTTCTTGGGCGGTCGCGCTCGACCCGGCCCAAACACTCAACGCGGCGACCATGGTGCCGATCGTTCGTACTTTCACAGTCCGTTCCTCCATGAACCGGGGACTCGTCGAGAGTCGGGACGGCTCTCGTTCAGTACCTGTTCCTTCGATCCAAACGGGTCAACCGGAACAGTCGGGACGGGCATTCGTGCCACTCGCTTCGCCGCCGGCCGCAAAACAACCGGCATACCTTGCCCAAATCACCATCCCCTGCATTCGGTTGTGGCCGCGTTGACAACCGCCCGGTTCCGCCGTAATATTTGTTTAACGCACCCGTAGCTCAATTGGATAGAGCATCGGTCTACGGAACCGAAGGTTACTGGTTCGACTCCAGTCGGGTGTAATCGCAATTGCTGTCACGAAGTTTCTTCACGAACCGTCCGCGCTCGCGTTAGGCCCTTCTCGAAACTTCCCCTCGACGCCAACCTTCACCACCAGCGTCACCAGCGAGAGTAGCGTCAGCACCGACGCGAGGGCGAATGCGGCGGCCGTGTCGGCGTTCGATTGGCCTTCCCAGAGTTTCTGCACCTGCAGCGGCATCGTGTCGGTGCGGCCGCCGATTTTGCCCGACACCACCGCGACGGCGCCGAACTCCCCCATCGCACGGGCATTGCACAAAATGATGCCGTAAATCAGGCCCCATTTGATGTTCGGCACCGTCACGCGCCAGAACATCTGCCAGCCGTTGGCCCCGAGGCTTCTCGCGGCGATTTCTTCTTCCGAACCGACCGCCTCGAAAATCGGGATCAGCTCGCGGGCCACGAACGGGAAGGTCACGAACATGGTCACCAGCAGAATCCCCGGCGGCGCGAAGATGACCCGGTAATCGTGGGCAAGCAGCCAACCGCCGATGGGCGTCTTCGACCCGAGCAACAGTACGAAGAGCAACCCGACGACGACGGGTGAAACGCTGAAGGGGAGGTCGATCAGCGTCGTAAGGATCGCGCGGCCGGGGAAGCGGAAGCGGGAAATGGTCCACGCCGCGGCGACGCCGAAGACTGTATTGAACGCCACCGACACCGGCGCGATGACGAGGGTCAAAAAGATCGAATGCCGAGTGTCGGCGTTGTTCACCAAGCCGTCCCAGTAGGCCCCCGCCCCCGCGGCGAAAGCCTGCGCGAAGAGGTTCACGAGCGGTAGCAGAATCAGCAGGCCGACGATGCCCAGCGTCAACGCGACGAGGGTGTAGCGGACGTACCACGGGTCGTTCCGGCGGCGCTTCTCACTGGCCATGGCGCTGATTCCACCGTTCGAGCAGGTTGATCAAAATCAGCAGCGCGAACGACACCACCAGCAACACGACAGCAATGGCGGCGGCTTCGCTCGCGGCGCTTTCGCGCTGGGCGCTTTCCAGATGCAGCGAGATGATCAGCATCGGGGCGATCTCGGTGCCGGGGGTGTTCGGCGAGATGAACACCACCGAGCCGTATTCGCCGACGGCCCGGGCGAAGGCGAGGGCGAATCCCGTGAGCGCCGGTGGAATCAACGCCGGCAGAATCACGCGGCGGAAAGTTTGCCAGCGGTTCGCGCCGAGCACGCCGGCCGCTTCTTCAGTTTCCGCATCGAGGTCTTCGAGCACCGGCTGCACCGTGCGGACGACGAACGGAAAACCGGTGAAGATGAGCACAAAGACGATCCCCAAGCGCGTGTACGCCGCTTCGATTCCCACCGGCACGAGGAACTGCCCGAGCCACCCGTTGGAAGCGTAGAGGTTGGCGTAGATCATCCCCGCCACGGCCGTGGGAAGCGCGAACGGAATATCGACGAGCGCGTCTACGAAGCGTTTGCCGGGGAATTCGTAGCGGACGAGCGTCCATGCGACGATGAGGCCGAGGATGACGTTGACGACCCCGGCGAGCAGCGACGCCGCAAAGGTGAGCTTGTACGCCGCGACGGCCCGCGGGGTCGCCACGGCATCCCAAAAATCGCCCCACGACAGATCCGCGGCCTTCCAGAAGCAAGCCGCGAGCGGCAGCAGCACCAGCAGGCTGAGGTACGACATCGTGTAGCCGAGGCCGAGGCCGAAGCCCGGCAGCACCCGGCGATTGACGGTGCTCATTTTGCCGCACCCGCGGCGTAAATCCGGTCGAAGACGCCGTCCTTCACGAAGAACCGCTTCTCGATGGCGTCCCACGATTTGTCGATCAGCGGTGTGACGCGGAACAAGTCGATCTTCGGGAACCGGTCGGCCGTTCGCGCCTGCACCGCCATGTTCGTCGGCCGGTAATAGTGCTTGGCAATCACCTCTTGGGCTTCCTCGGTGTAGAGATAGTCGAGGTAGGCTTTGGCCACTTCGGTCGTCCCTTTCTTGCGGGCGACGGCATCGACGACGGCGACGTGCGGTTCGGCCTGCACGCTCTCGGCCGGGTAGACGATTTCGAGTTCGCCGTTCGATTCGAGGACTTCGAGGTAGGCCTCATTCTCCCACGTGAGGTGCACATCGCCTTGGCCTTTCCGGGCGAACTTCTCGGTCGCGCTCCGCGCTGCCGGTTCGAGGCCGGGGGTCCTCTGGAACAACTGCGTCACGAATTCCTCGGCATCTGCGACCGTGCCGCCCTGCTTCAAGATCGAACCCCACGCCGCGAGGAATGCCCACTTGCCGTTGCCGGAGGTTTTCGGGTTCGGCACGATGATCTGCGCCGCGCCGACTCCGCCCTTCACGAGGTCGGCCCATTGGTGAATGGCCTTCGGGTTCCCTTTGCGAACGACGAAAACGATGGTCGAGGTGTACGGCAGCGAGCGATTCGGGAAGCGACTTTCCCAGCCGTCGTCCATCAATTCTTTCTTGCGAACGGCGTCGGTGTCGCTCCAAAGGGCGAGCGTGACGACATCGGCTTCGAGGCCATCCATCACTTGGCGGGCTTGGCTCCCGGAGCCGCCGTGCGATTGTTGGATAGTGATGCGTTTGCCGGTTTGTTTCTCGTAGTCGTCGCAGAATCGCGGGTTGATGTCTTTCCAAAGTTCGCGGGTCGGGTCGCAGGCGACGTTGAGCATCTCGGTGCCGGACGGTTCGCGCACGACGCCGGAGGCGAGGAGCCAAATCCCCGCGCCCAGCAGATAAGCCGCCGTGAGAATCAGCAGGATCGAACGAAGCATCGGGCATCCTGAACCGGGAGAATTCGCAACCGTTGGAATAGCCCAGAGCTCCCGAATTGAACAGGGCAGACCCGACGGGGTGGCCTGCTACTACTTCGCTTTCTTGAACTGCCAGAATTCATCGAAGATCCCCGCAGCGACGACTTCGAAGGCACCGGCGTCGTCTTTCGTCGGCTTCGGTTTCAGCACGGCCCAATCCCCGAGGCGCGGGTAGAGCAGGGCGTTGGTGCCCCGGAAGTCGACATCTTTGAAGGTGTGCCCGGAGTTGATTGCTATGTGGCGCAGCGATCGGGGATCCGGATCCGGGTAGATCAGCACGGGGTAATGAGTTCTCGCGTCATACGTCACGCCGTTGACGACGAGTTCGTCTTTGGTCCATCGGATGGGGAGACCGGGAAGGACTTTCGCGATCTCCGGATTGCTGGCGGGGTCGCCGAACAGGACGGCGGTGCTCTCGTTGGAGTATATTCCCGCGGGCAATTTGCCACGCATGTGCTTGTCCCAAAGTACGTCGAATTGCGACTCCACGACGGCGACGTGATCGGCGATGCCTTTGTGCCATGGCTCGGCCGTAGGAAGCACGACGACGAAGCTACCCGCGAAGGCATTGTCGATGGGCCCCGTACCGCTCCCTTGCTTTTCCAAAGCTTTCTTCTTCGGATCGAATCCGCCCTTCGGTATGCTCCATTTGCCGACGATCTTAACGAATGTTGCCAAGTCGTCGGCCTTCACATCGAATGATTGACCGTCGAGCCGGACGCTTTTAATAGCTGTGTTGTGCTCGGAGAGCAGGTGATTGCAATTGAGAATCATGCGCCGCACGTTGGTCGTCTCGACGATCGCGATTCCCTTCTCGATTTTCGCATCGATCACGGCTTTGGCGTAATGCTCGTCGAGACCCATGACCCACAACCACTCGGCCGCTTTGTAGTACGCCGACGTATAAGTCACGAATCGGACTCGGCCGAGCGGTTTTTTTACGTTGGCGAGGATGGCGCGGTATTCCGCATCGCACTTGGCCATCCACGCGGCCGGTTGTTGATGTTCGAGACCCGGCGCGATCAGGTGATGGAAAGTGTGTGGCTCTTTGAATTCCTTCAGAATCTTTTCGATATTGTCCGCGGCGGTTTTTTGGGAATCGTTCTCACCCGAGTAAGCTACGACTGGTACGCCGAATGCATTCTCGGCGTAATCCACCGCGTCGTAAATATGCAGGCACTTCTCGATGTATTCGGGCAGCGGTTCCTTCAAATTTTTGATGTACCCGCGCGTCGCGGTGAAACCCGCGCCGGGTCCGATGACCGAGAAATCGCTCGGGTGGTGCAAACCGTAGTGCCAGGTGCCCGCCCCGCCCATAGAAAAGCCGCGCAGGACCACACGATCGATCCGAACTTTAGATTTCACGGCGGAGATCACATCGGTGATGTCGGTTTCCCCGGCCCAGCGGTAGGCGTTGTTGCCGCGGCCGTAGACCTCGACGACGAAGTGATCGAGCTTCGCATCGGCCTTGGCCGCTTCTTTGCCCGCGAGGAACTTCACTTCGGTGAGGGTGCCATCGCGACCGTGGAGGACGATGTCCAAGCGGTATTTCTTCTTGGGATCGAACGCGGCTGGATATTGGATCGAATACGGTTGCACACTACCATCGACGAACGAGCGGTAACCCCGCGCAATTGGTTTGCCGCGCACATCCATCCATGGAGATGCCCCAGCTTTCACCGCCTTCGCCCGATCCAAGCCCGTCGCGAGGACATCGAGCGTCTGCTTGCCCGACTTATCGCTGTACCACTCCTTGTGCCGTACGATCCACTCGGCGGCTTTGAGGTAGATCTCGACGTCCGGATTCGGATTCTCGATCGCCAGCTTCAGCTCCGCCATCTTCGCGGCGATCTCTTTCAGCGTCGCCGCGGACGGCGGAAAAGTCTTCGGTTCGGGAAAGCTCGGCTGGGCAACAGCAATCGACGTGATGAGTCCGAAGGACAGCAGGGAGAGGCGGAGCATATGGGGAGTCCTTCGTCGCAGGAATGCAGCCAAATTCTCCGGGACTGCGCTGCGTCCGCACGTCGGTGAAAATTATTATTGAAGGTCGCTAACTAGCCCCGCTCTGTCAAGGCGAATTTGCCGCAATTGGAGCGGTCAGCGCACGACTGCGCGACAACGCGTCGATGGAAGAATTTTGACCATCGAGTTACAGAGGGCGCAGAGAAAGACGAAGAGAATAGTGGTGAAACGAAGTTTCTCCACCCAATCTCAACACTCTTCTTCCCTTCTCTGTGCCCTCTGTGACAGGGTGGTGAAAATTCTTATGCCCGAACTGAGATCGGCTGCATGCCA
>JBBRUN010000224.1:0-8610 GCA_038247765.1 Gemmatales bacterium
GCGGCGGCATCGGTGCTGCTGAGCACGAGTGTGCCCCATTTACTGGCGGTGCCGATGAGCGCCGGCTTCGCGGTGACGCCGGCCGGGAGGCCATCGACCGTCGCGGTGATCGGCCCGGTGAAACCATCGCGGCGATCGACGAACAGGTCGAAGGCGAGTTCGCCCCCTTGGTGGGCGATGGCGGTCATCGGCACTTCGCGGCCCTTCGCCATGACGATCGCGCGGAAGTCGGGCGTCGGTTTCGACACCTTCAGCCTGTAGATGCAGCGCGGCCCATAGTTGACGTTCGATTCGCGCGAGGCCACGAGGACGACGTATTTGCCATCGGCCGGGACGGTGAACTTCGCCGAGGCCGGGTCGCCGCTGCGGTTGAAGAACGTCTGCGGGTGGAGCATGTCGGCGTCGTCGTCTTGTTCTTCGACGACGTTCCCGAGTTTCTCGGCGTTCTTCACGACGTAGTACATGTCCATGTTCGAGCCGATGCGGTCGGCGCTCAGTTCGAAGTAGAAAATCTCGCCCTTCTTCGCCGCGAAGCTGAACCAGTCTTTGTCGTAGCGCTTGCCGATGGTGCCCGCGATTTCCCCCGGCACCGCGATCTCTTCCGCCGTCTCGGGTTTCTCGTTCCCCGCGCCGGCGTCTTTTTCCAGCGTCACTTTGGCGTCGGTCAAGTAGATCGGCACGAGGTTGGACACGCCGCCCGGCCCCTTGAGGCTGTATTCGAAGCCATCCAGCAGAGCCTGCGATGGCGGCGTATACCCACGGAAGGCAAAGTTCCCAGCGGCCCCGGCTGGGGGCGTGATTGTCACGCTCAGGGATTCGAGCGGCTTGCCATCGACGTTGGCGCCGGCCACCACTTTGCCACCGGGCAGGTTGCGGCCGTAGATAATCACCGCTGTGGCGCCGGTCGGGTTGATCGCGGCGGGGAAGACCGAGTCGATCCACGGCGCGGTCGTGATGCTCAGTCGGTAGAAGTATTCGGCCGTGCCGGCTTGATAGGCGAACTCGGAAACGCGGACGAAGAAGGCCCCGTCGGCGGCGGCGGTGACATCGGCGAGGGCGTCGTTCTCTTTGTAATTGCGGTTCAGCGCGACCCGCTTGCCGTTGGTGTCGAAGATTTCGACGAGCGTCCGCGCCCGGCTGTCGATGCTCGAGGTCGCGCAGTGGACGAGCACGCGCTGCCCGGCCTTCGCCGCAAAACTGTAGTAATCGACGTCGGCCGGGTTGTTGATGAAGCCGTTGACGACGCTGCCGAGTTCGACCTTCTGCGCGACGTCGACATCGTTGTGGGGCTTGTCGCTCTCGTTGGCTTCGGGCTTGTCGCCGACAACGAACGCCCGCGGATTGCTCACGCCCGATTTATTCACGAGCCGGCAATCGTACGTGGCCGGGGCAACGCCCGCGGGGATGGTCACTTTGAATTTCGCACTGCCGACGGGCCCGCCCTTTTTCGGCTTGGGTGCGGGTTTATCTTTGATCTTCGGATCGACCGGCGTTTCCGGCGGCACGATCAACTCCGCTTTGATGTCCGGCGTCGAGAAGACGAGGCCGGTGGGTTCGTCGAGGTCGGTGCCCGTGACGGTCACTTCGACGCTGGTGCCGAGTTGCCCCCCCATCGGGAAGACGGTCGCGATGCGCGGTGCCGGCATCGGTGGCCCCGGCTGCTGCGCATAGAGCACGGCGGCGCAAGCGACAATCAGGAATGAGACCGCACGGGTGAGAGTCCGGCGCATGGGATTGTCCCTTCGGGAAGAGCGTGGGAGGGCCGGTATTCGATGAACGGGTCGCGGGGCAGGTAATATTACTGTAAACCGCCGATGGACGCCGGTCAAGCGTCAGATGCTTTTCGGATCAATTCAAACTACCGACATTTCGCACACCGACGCGATCGCGTACTTTCAATTTCAGCTTTCGGTCATTCTCTCGACCCCCTCCGCGGAAAGCAGCGAAAGCTCCGAAACTGAAACCGAAACCCCGGTCCGTGCCATGCCCATCAAGAACTTGGATCCGATCCCCATGGACTCCGTCGTGTTCGGCCCCGCCGGCCCGCAGGGCGACTGGCTCTGGCACGGCTACCTCGCGGCCGGCGACCTCACCCTGCTCACGAGCCGCTGGAAATCGGGCAAAACGACCCTCATCTCCGGCCTGCTCCAGCGACTCGGCACCGGCGAACCCTTTCTGAATCGCGCCACGCGGCCGGCACGCGTGCTGTACGTCTCGGAGGAAGCGGAGCGGCACTGGGCCGAGCGCCGGGCCGTCTTCCCCATCGGAAATCACGTCGGCCTGCTGTCGCAGCCCTTTTTCGGTGCGCCGGACGCGAGCGATTGGCGAAGCTTGCTCGATTCCGCGTCGACGATCCATGCCAAGAAGAAAATCGACCTCTTGGTGATCGACCCACTCGCGTCGTTCTTGCCCACCGGCTGCGAGTTCGATTCCACCGCGATGATGGCGGCGCTGCACCCGCTCGCGCGGCTCCAACAAATGGGGATCGGCGTGCTCCTGCTGCACCATCCCCGCAAGGCGCCAGCGGCGGTCGGCAGTTCCGCGCGCGGATCGGGCGCGCTCCTCGGCTACGTCGATACGACCCTCGAACTGGAGCGCGTCGGCCCATCGGAGGAGGATGCCAATCTGCGGATTCTCCATGCGCAGTCGCGGCATCGTGGCACGCCGGCCCGGCTGACGTACGGGTGGAACTCGGAGACGGGTGAATTCACCGTGGCGACCGACCCGCGCGCCCGTTCGTTCGAGGAGAATTGGCGGTCGGTGCGGGCGATCTTGGAATCCCGCGCCGCCCCGACGACACAAAAAGAGATCGTGGAACTGTGGCCGGAGGATTCGCCCAAACCAAGTACGACCACGCTCTACGGCTGGCTGAACCGCGCGATGGCGAAGCAGTACGTGAGCCGCACCGGCGAAGGCAAC
This sequence comes from Gemmatales bacterium, assembly GCA_038247765.1. Classification (GTDB taxonomy): domain Bacteria; phylum Planctomycetota; class Planctomycetia; order Gemmatales; family Gemmataceae; genus JALHQU01. The sequence continues at coordinate 2,920 of JBBRUN010000224.1, forward strand.
CGCTGGGAACCCTGGCGATACCGGTTACGGGATGCTCATGGAATGCTGTCGCCGGTGAGTTGACCGATATGATGATGCGAACGACGTCACAAACACGCTTGGCAAGCGATCACCCGGCATCTCGGAGGGGGCTGAGACATGCCCGCGACACGCGCAACGGATTGGCGAACAGAATTTGGACTCGAAGGGAGGAACCCGCCCAACCTGTACACCAGTACGGCCGAATTGAACTCTACGACGAAGCAGGCACACCTGCTGCGTCGGGCATTCGACGTTCTCGAAGTCGATGGTATCCTCTGCGTCGATCACTCGCCCTTGGCGTACTTCAAGCTCGTCAAGAAGATCACCCCGGAGAATGTGGCCGAACTCCACCGGAAGTTCTGGAACCACGGCGGCGCGGCGTTGCTCGTCTTGGTCACCGACGACTGCGTCCAAATCTACTCGGGTATGGCCCGCCCCGAGCCGGCCCGGAACTCCGAGTCGAAGCCAGGAAGTTTTGTCGATGAGCTTTCACGGGTAGCCGATGGCCTGAAAGAGTTAGTCGTCGCCGTCGAGTCCGGCGAGTTCTTCCACACGCATACTCGGTCGTTCGACCCGAATCAGCGGGTAGACCGCCATCTGCTCGATAACCTGCAACTCACTCGGGACAAACTCGTCGATGCCAGCCGGACGAGCATCCCCGAACCCGTCCTCAACGCGCTGCTCTGCCGCTTGGTGTTCACCTGCTACTTGTTTGATCGGGAGGTCATCGGTAAGCGGTATCTGGCCGACTCGGGGATTCGCGGGACTGCCGACCTGCGGGAACTACTCGGCAATCCGTCGCCGGCCGCGGCCATTGACAATTTGTACTGCCTGTTCGAGAAGCTGAAGGAGGATTTCAACGGAGACCTTTTCAGCGACGACTTGGCGGCCGAAAGGAAACTGGTGCAAGACGAACACATCCGACCCCTGCACGAGTTTTTCCGTGGCATGACGGTGGGGAAGGGCCAGGGGGTGCTGTTCCGACTTTACGATTTCAAGTTCATCCCCATCGAAACGATCAGTGCGATCTACGAGCGGTTCCTGAATGCTGATGAGCAGCAGGCCAAGAAGGCGTTCTACACGCCCCGGTTCTTGGCCGAGGTCGTTCTCGACACAGCGCTCGACGGCATCACGTCCCTACTGGGCAAGCGGTTCCTCGACCCGGCCTGTGGGTCGGGGATTTTCCTCGTCGGGCTATTCAACCGGATCGCGGAAGAGTGGAAGCAGGCGAACCCAAAGGCCCGCAATGACCGCAAGGCGAAGGAACTGATGCGGCTGCTGCGGGAGAGTCTTTTCGGGGTCGATATCAGCCTGACTGCGTGCCGGATCACCGCGTTCAGCCTCTATTTGGCGTACCTCGACCAACTCACTCCACCTGACATCCAGGCCCTTCAGGCGAAAGGGCGGGCGCTTCCAAAGTTGGTGGTATCACAGGCCGAAACCCTCACTGATCCGAGCATCGGCAACATCCGCGAGGCCGACTTCTTCGCCGCCGACAATTGGTTCCCTAAAGACGTAACGATCGTCGTCGGGAACCCGCCGTGGGGCCCTCTCGCCACGGACGACACGGCGGCCGGTCTCTGGTGTGCATCCCACAAGCGACCGTTGCCCGCCAAGCAGATCGCTGCCGCATTCATCTGGAAGGCGGCGGAACACGTTGCGTTCGACGGTCGGGTTTGTTTCGTACTACCGGCCGGAGTTCTCTTCAATCACAGCCCGACGGCGTTGGGCTTCCAAAAGGCTTGGGTTCGCGGTCATGCCATCGACCGCGTCCTAAACTTGGCCGACTTTCAACGCTTTCTATTCGAGAAGGCCGGCCACCCCGCGCTTGTGGTGAGTTATCGTCAACCGCCACCGGACAATAATGCTCACCACATCGAGTATTGGGGGCCGAAGGCCGACTGGACGGTGACGAAAGCGGAGGTGATTTCCATCGCACCTCAAGACCGCACGACGCTGATGGTCGGACAAGTGCTCCGAGACCTCGAAGGACCGGATGCGCCACAAGTGTGGAAACAGCGATTCTGGGCCACCCCACGCGACTGGCGGCTTTTGGATCGGCTAGGTCTCTATCCACGATTGCGGGATCTAGTTAGTCAAACAGGCGACATGTCCGACAAGCCCTGGCGAATTGCGACCGGATTACGCCTTTTTGGAGCGAATGATCCGAAATCGACGCATACCGCTTATCGATTGCCGACCAAAAATTTCATATCCACAACATCTGCTTCACTCGATTTAGTGCTGCTTGAGTCTGACTGTGAACTTTTGTCGTCAGACATTATCGATGTGCGCCGAAACCATCAGTCCCCCGAAATATTTCTTGCACCACACGTCGTGTTCACGAAAGGTTTCAGCAGAGCTGCATTCGCGGACTGCGACGTTGCTTTTTTGGAAGCCGTTCGTGGGATACATGGTCCGCAGCAGGATCGAGACACGCTGGCATTCTTGGCGGCCTATCTTCGCACGTCTTTGGCCCAATATTTCGTGTTTCACACCTCCTCGAACTGGGGAATCAGTCGGCAAGAAGCCCACGTTGAGGAGGTGTTGCGATTGCCATTCCCACTGCCCGATTCAAAAAGAGGTCGGCAAATCGTCCGGGAAGTGGCGAAGATCGTCGATGAGGCTGCCCTTCGTGCAGATGAGCACATGGCAGAGCGCGCCGGCATCGTCCGGGCCGCCAGCGCGAAGATCGAGCCGCTCGTCGAAGAATACTTTGACATCATCCCACACGAAAAAGACCTGATCGAAGACACGGTGCGAATCGTCATCGCTAGCGCTCGCCCAACTCGCGCCAAAAAGAAGATTGAAACCATCTTCCCATCCTCGCCTAAGCAACAACAGAGCTACCGTGACCGGGTGTGCGAGATGCTGAACGGATGGGCCAAGAGTGGCCCGTTTGCAGTTCACGGGCAAGTGGTCTGCGGGGATCCTAAACTCGGAATTGCGATCGCCATTTTTGAAAAGGTCGAGCGTGCCCGTGTCAATGAAAAGATGCCCGACGTCGAACCGAGCCTGGTCGAATCCCTCAATGCAGTCCGAAAAGCGATTCCTAGCAAGTTCGCCAACTTGGACGTGGTCCGCGGTGTCATGGTGTTCCACGGCAATCGGCTGTATGTGGTGAAGCCAATCGGGCAGCGCTTCTGGACCAAAACGGCCGCGATGAACGACGCCGACGAGATCGCCGGCACCATCCTGATGCGTTCCCCAAAGGGGGACGCATGACGCAGATCGGATCGCCGCAGGAGTGGTTGGACTTCATCGAGTCACAGGTGCCCGACATCCTCGACTTGGTGGTGTCAACCTGGGAAGCCATGCCGTCACCGGCCGGGAACGACCGCGAAGACCCGGTGTCAGAAGCCCTGTGCCGGGCTTTGCGTCAGTCCCGCACCGCCCGCGAGATGCTGTTCCGCATCGACACACAGTTGGTCGAACTCGACCCGGCCGCGGGCGAAGATCAGGGGCGAATGGACATCGTGTTCTCCCCGACTGTGCCGCGCGAGGACATCTACTTCTGCTTGGAGTGCAAACGGATAAACGTGCGCGACCATTCCGGCGGGAGGCCCTGGCGGGGCTTCGCCGAGTATGTCAAGTTCGGCATGTTGCGATTCGTCCGCGGACAATATGCCAACTCGGTTCGTCACGGCGGGATGCTCGGGTTCGTCTTGGATGGCGACGTGTCAGCCGCCATCGTTGGAGTCGAAAAGAATATCCGGCGCAGACACACCGACCTCGGAATGCCCGCGCCCGGAGCGTTTCTGGCATCGACGGTTCGGCCGAGCGATCCCAGAATCCGGCAGACACGTCATGTACGAAACACGCACCCCGACCCGTTTCTGATCCACCACCTGTTCATGGCCGGTGATCCGAACGCCCCACTGCGGCCGGACCCGCCCCCGGCCCCCAAGAAGGGGAAGGCGAAACGAAAAAAATAGGACGTCGAAAGTCGAGCAAGCTTCCGTATCATTTTTTTCCGTTCGGGCAATCGCCCCCGCGGCACCGAAACAACGGGATTCGCACCGGTGGATATAATGTTGTTCGGGTCGGGCCTCGGCATCGGGGCCGTGCTTCTGATGGTCACGGATTGAGCTCGCATATCTGACCTCCCCCGAAGTAGCGGGAACCGCGATCCGCTGGGACGACGAAGCCCCCAAGTCACCGGAGTTGGTGGCCGCCGCACTCGCCGCCGGGTTCAGCGAGTGGGGGTCCAGGAGTCCGCCGTCGGCGTGCTGGAGCAGGAGTTGGTGAGCAAGATAAAGGGGCAAGACAAAGGGGAAAGGCATTTTTAATGGGCGGCAAGTAAAAATGCCTGTCGCATGCCTGTCGCCTTTTCTTCGCTATGGAAAGCCCGGCACGCAACCGTAGCGATGGAACATTACATTCCGAATCAGAAGCGGTCTGGACGGGCGTCACTCCGCGGTTCACAATAGGGGTATGAGTCCGCATATCGCCCCATCGGCACTCGTTCGCCGCTTCAACGCCTTGGCTAACGAGTGGAGGTCGGCCACACGCTTTCTGGCTGCCCCGTCGGCCGCCGTCGCACACCCGGCGTACCGCGCGGTCGTCGCACTCGGGTCGGACGCCGTTCCGCTGATCCTCGCCGAGTTGGCCGAGGGCCCGGAGCCATGGTTCGCCGCTCTGCGCGAGTTGACCGGGGCCGACCCGGTGCCACCGACCGACTGCGGCCGCCCCTCCGAGGCTGCGGCCTGCTGGCTGGCATGGGGCCAGGCGCGAGGACTCGCGTGACACCCGACCTTCCCGCGATTCTCTCGGCAGCGTTTCCCGGTTTGGCGTCTGACGCCGCAGAGGTCTTGAGACTCGCGGATCCGCGATTCAACTGCGTCGCGTGGGCGGCCGGCCTCTCGGACGCCATTTGGTGGCCGAGCGATCCGGACGCGTACTGGCCGCCCGAAGCCTCCGACGAACTCAGCGTGGCGGCAATGGTCGCAGCGCTCAACACCGTGGGTTACACCTTGTGCACGGGCAGCGGCCTGGAAACGGGGCACGAGAAGGTCGCCATCTATGCCCCCGACAGTGCCCTGACTCACGTTGCGCGTCAACTCCGAGACGGCCGGTGGTCGAGCAAGCTCGGCCGCGACTGCCTCGTCGCCGGCACCCTTCGATTCACCTTGGTCCCACTCGATGGTCACTCGGCTGCGCCGGGATGGTTCTTTCGTCGGCATCCATCAGTCTGTCCCAAAAGACCGAAGCGGTGCCAAACAGCTCTGCGGGGTCGGCCGGTTGCCAACTCAATGACAACCGACTGTCACCGACAGTGGAGGATGCCCCAGAAACCTCTCCGTTCCGCCGGCTCGGCTATTCAAAACGATGGCTCGACCCCCGGAGGGACAGCCCTCCGCACCGGGAACTCGCAAGGGAATCGAGACCCTTGTCGAGCCTTCGCTCCGGTACGAACGGCGTCGGCGCAGTAATGGTTCGGCTCGGCCGGCGGGCCACCTCAGTGGTCGCAGGTGTCTCCAAAACGGTGCGATGTCAAACAGCCCGATGGTACACCGAGTCCGGCGGGGGGGCCAATCCAAAGCATCGGGGTCCGGGACAGTGCCGCAGCGGGGCCAGATGGAGTCGGGCTCCAAAGGAACAAGCCTCGCGAACGCGGTCGCCCTCGTCGCCCCAGTTAGGCAGGCCGCTCCCCCGCCGGCCGGTGTCTCA
>JBBRUN010000225.1:0-8568 GCA_038247765.1 Gemmatales bacterium
ATCGTCTCTTCGGTGCTCGTCGGGTCGACCTGTTCGCACGTCTTCGTGAGCGCGTCGGCGATCGCTTTCATGTCCGCCTGCCACTGCTGCGGCTCGACTCCAGCGGGAGTCAGTTGGCCGAATTCCTCGGTCATCAAGATCAGCCGGAGGCAGTGGCGGAAGATCAACCCTTCCTGCTTGGCGAGATCCTTGCTTGTGATAAAGGTGTTGAAGTTCCCGCCGAGCGCGAGCAATTCCCCCGCGGCCCAGACGGGCGTCGTCGTCAGGTCGAGGACGTCCGGGTGGGTCGCATCGAAGAGCATCCGCACCTTATCCGCGAGCAGCGGCGGCCGTTCGTCCCACGGTACGAAATCGTCCTCGTCGTCATCGCCCTCCGCCTTCGGCACGACGGCTTGGATCAATCCCTTCTGGATCAGCAGCGGGTCAATGCGTTCCGTTTGCAGCGGCCCCGGAGTCAAGCTGAAGGGAACCCGCACGAACTTCAGCAGCGGCCTCGGCAGTTCCAGCACACTCTCGAAAATCTGCATCCGCTCCTCGGGACTGGCGAGGCCGAGGTGCTCCATGAGGAACGCCCCGTAGAGAGGATGGACGGCGCGGAAGGCCAACAATTTCTCCAGTTCCGGCGTCGGGTTTGCCAAGGTCGGCGTGTAGACCGGCGGCGGATTCTCCGCTGAAAAGATCACGGGCGCCGCCTCGGGATCGGGCGGAGGAGGAGGGGGTGGTTCGAGCACCACAAATCCGCGTTCGTGCAGGATCATCAGCATCCGTTGGAGTTGTTTCATCCCCGCTTCAATGCGCGGTTGATCGAGCAAACGCTTCCGCACCACGGCCCGGATCTTTTCGATTTCGGGCGATGCTTTCAACAAGTACGCCAGCAACCGCCATGGCAGCGGCCCCTTGGAGTAGAGCCGCGCCGGCGGCGCCCCTTGGAGCTTCTCGAAGTCGGACTCGGTCCAATACTTCCGCTGGTTGTTGCGCGTCGGCTTCTTCTTCAGCAGCTCCTTTTTCTTCTTCAGCATCACCGGGTCTTTGCTCGTATCCGGAATCTGGTCGTACTGCTTCTTCCACTTCACGATGCGGACATCGTCGTCGTGCGGCACGGCGAACACGAACCCTTCGGTGTCATACTGCGGTCGCCCGGCCCGGCCGAAGATCTGATGCGCGGAACTCGCGTCGATGACCTTCTCTTTGCCGAACGGACCTTTGACGAGCGACGTGAGCACCACCGACCGCGCCGGCAGATTGATCCCGGCCGCAAGGGTCTCGGTGCAGAGCGCGATGCTCAGCAGCTTCTTCTCGAAGAGGATTTCGACGACGCGCCGATACTTGGGCAGCAGTCCCGCGTGGTGGACGCCGACGCCGCGCCGCAGCATCTGCTTCAGCTTCGGGCCGATGCCCTGCGGCCATTCGAGCAGATCGACTTCTTTTTGAAGTGCGGTCTTCTGCGCAGAGTTCAACAAATCGAGGCCCTTCAACTGCTCGGCGATGCTCCAGCATTCGTCCCGGTTGAACGCGAACACGAGCGCCGGCGTCTTGCGCGACGCGTCGTCCCCCTTGGCGAGATCGACGAGCAGATCGTTCAAGAATTCGTCCGGCACCCAGCGGTACGTCAGCGGAATCTTGCGCTCTTTCCCCTCGGCGAGTTCGAGCTTCCGCCCGTGCATCCGGTCGAGCCAATTGAGGAACTCGACCGAGTTGCCGACGGTCGCGCTCAGCAACAGCAGCCGGATGTGCTTCGGCAGCATGTTCAGCGACAGCTCCCAGACGATACCGCGCTCGGGGTCGGCGAAGCTGTGGAATTCGTCCATGACGACCGCGGAAACGTCGGTGAAATCGAAGCCGTCTTGGTGCAGCAATCGGTTCAGCAGAATCTCGGCGACGACGATGAGCACCTTGGCTTCGGGGTTCACTTTCCGGTTGCCCGTGACCAATCCGACGGACTCGCGCGGGAATCCCCAACGCTCCGCCGAGGCCTGCATTTCGTGGAATTTCTGTTCGGTCAGCGCGATCAGCGGAGTCGTGTAATAGGCGACGCTGCCGGTGTGGAGCGCTTCGTACAGCGCGGCTTGGGCGATCAGCGTCTTGCCGGTGCCCGTGGGGGCGCAGACCATCACGCCCTGGTCGGAGGTAAACCATGCCAACAGCGCCTCTTCCTGCACCGGGTAGGGCGGGTAGGGCAACTGATCGAGGTACTTGGTCGCCAGTTCGTCGCGGGTGAAAGCCATGGAACTAAGTTAGCGGAAATTGGTTCACACGGGCGAATCGGCCTTACCGCGGCGGCGGCGGAAGGCCTCGACAACCGCGATCAGCCCGACAACACCGGCGATGCCGCCGAGGGCGAAGAGGATCTCGCGCGACTTCAACCCGGTGCCTTCGGTGCGCTCCGAATCGAGCTGGTTCCGCTCGAGCAGTTTGATCGCGCCGTCTTTGCGCTTGCGGATTTCGAACTCGTCGAACAGCTCGCCGTCGGCGGTGCGGGCTTCGAACATCAACTTGTCCCCGTCGATGCGGATGAGCTGATATAGCTGTTTCTTCTGGGCGCTCGCCATCATCCACGGCTGGACATTGAGGTCGTACATTTTCGGCCCGCTCACCGAGACGACGTACACGGCCCCTTTCTGGTCGTAGTCTTTGGCCCCGAGCAAGGGGTTATCGTCGCGCATCAGCCCGCTGCGGCCGTAGCTGTGGTCGTGCCCCTGCAGAACCAAATCGACGTCGTAGCGGTCGAACACCGGGCGCCAGAATTTCCGCACGGCCTTATCGGCGTCCCCCTTCGCGCGGCCCGAAGCGGTCGAATACAGCGGCACGTGGAAGGTGATGATCGTCCACTTGTTCGGGTTGGTCTTCAGCACGTTTTCGAGCCACGGGGTTTGCTCGTCTTGGCGCTCCATCGAATTCAAACAGATGATCCGCACGCCTTGCACGTCGAGGTAGTAGCAGGTTTCTTCGAGTCCCGCCGGGCCGTGTTCGGGCAGGGTGAATTGCGGCCGCCAATTCGGGGCAACGATGTTCTTGCGGGGCTTCTTTTTCTCGGCCAAGCCGCCGCCGATGAGCGCCTCGCGGGCATCGGCTTTCAGTTCATCGTCGGTCTTCGGCACGGAGCCGTATTCGTGGTTCCCCGGCGACGGGATGCTCGGGATCATGCCGTTGATGAACCCGGCCGCGCCGTGCCATTCGCCCCATTGGCTGTCGTTGGTTCCCGTACTGACGAGATCCCCGGCGTGCAAAATAAACTTGGCCTTCGGCATACTCGAGTACGCTTGGCGGATGAGCCGCGACCAGTGCCGTTTGATTTCGTCTTGGGCGTCGCCGACGTAGATAAACCCGAACGGTTCGGGTTGGTCGCTGGCCGTCTCGAATTGGAACCACTCGGAGTAGTTCCCCTTGTCACCGACGCGATAGACGTACTGAGTCGCCGGTTTCAAGCCGGTAAACGTGACACTGTGAAAATGGGCTTCGTTCGTGGGCGATTTGAAGAACTCGGTCTTGGCGGGGAACGCCTTGGCCGTGTTGCCGCCGTCTTTGGTATTGATCGGGTCGAAGCTCGGGCCGGGGGCCGATTCCGCAATCTGGCCGACGCCCGCCTTCACGCTGGTCGCGGTCCGCCACGTCACCGATTGCGTCGTGGCGGTGTCGCCGCTCCAAGTGAGAATCACGCGATCCGGCACCGCCGTCGGGTTCTGCGCCGAGGCCAACGGAATCGAGGCGAGCAGCGCGATCAGTGAGAAGCGAAAAGCGTTCATGGTCGTTTTCCGCGAGGCGGGTTCGTTATCATCTAACACATCGAGGGACAATGCTATAATACGGCCCTCGGGATTACCCGTGAAGTTTCCTTCACGGCTCCACCGACCCGAAGTTTCAACGGTCCCACCAGATCGATTTCAATAACTTCAACACCGGCCCCGGCCAGGCGTAGTCTCGCCCATCGACCCGGCTGACTCCCACGATGCCGAAGGCCGAACCGCAGAGTAGGACTTCCGACGCACGGGCGAATTGTTCGCGCCAGTCGCCGTTGGACTCGGCGAAGTCGATGCCGAGTTCCCGGCATTTCTCCTCGGCGATTTTCAGCCCGATGGACTCCAACACCGTGCCGCGTTTCGGGCGCGTGACGACGCCGTCGATTACCGCCAGGATGCTGCCGATGGCCGTGTCCGGGGAACCGCCGTGCTGATCGACGAGCACGGGGACGTTGTCCGGGTGCGACCGCCGTTGGGCCGCCAAGCTCCAGTGCAGCCGGCTGCGGTGTTTGATGCTCGGCGGCACCATCCCCCCCTCGACGCGCGGGAGGATGCCGACGATTTCGAGCTTGGCACCTTCGTCGAAGAATCTTTGGTAGCGGGCAATGGGTACGGGGAAGGCGTGCATACCGAGGGTCGGTGGGCCGTTGGCGGTCTCGCCGACCATGAAGCCGAATGGGCCGGGCGTGGCGAAGGTGATCAGCGCGAACTCGGTTCCGGGCGGATGCTCGGTGCCGATGTCCGCGAGGATCGCCGCGGCGGCCGCGGTGAGTTCGCCATCGGGATAAGGCACTTCGATTTCGCAGATCGCGCAGTCGGCGCGGAGCCGCGCGAGGTGATCGGGCCAGCGGAACAGCCGGCCGGCTTGCGTCCGGCAGTAGTCGGTGATGGTCGTCCCCGCCACGAACCCGGCGTCGTTGAAGGCGAGCGCGAGTTCGTGCCGGGGGATCAATCGGCCGTTGAGGAAAGCGATCACTGCGGGTTGCGCTTCAGCACGATGATGACCACCTTCGCTTTTTCCTTGGCCGCTTTCTCGGCGAGCGCCTTCGCCTCGGCTTCTTTGTCTTTGTAGGTCGCCGGGGCCGGTTCCGGTTCGTCCGCGACCACCGCGATGGTGGCGGCGCCCGCGAGGCCGCTCGTCGTGTCGGTCTTGCCCGTCTTCAGCGAGTACGGCCCCGGCACGACTTTCTCGAATTGGAACCGGCCGTATTCATCGGTGACCGCAGCGCCCTTGGGCTTGCCCTCGCCGTCGGCCAAGGTCACGGTGAGCCCCGGTTGAGCGCGCTCGCCGAGCATCACCTTGCCTTTGATCGTGCCGAGCGCCGCCGGCGGATCGACGAGTTCGACCTTCTGCGTCTCGGTCGTGGTGTTGCCGACTTCGTCCGTCACGGCGACGCCGATGGTGATCTCGCCGCGTTTCATCGGGTCGAGGGGCATCAGCCCGAGCCATTCGAGCGTGGCGAGTTTCGTCTTCGGGTCGATGGCTTGTTTACCGGGCACCTTCGGGCCTTCGGGGAGTTTGCCGCCTTCTTGTAGTTCGCCGAGGAAGAAGACCGCCTTCACGACTTTCGTGTCGTTGTCTTGCAGAATCGCGCTCACTGGCAGCGGGGTGCCCTTGATGTGCCGGGCGGGGAGTTTCAGGAACTTCACGTCTTCCGGCGCCGTGGCGTCGACCGTCACGATGAACGCGTCCGACTGGGGGGGGATGTCTTTGCCATCGCTGCCTTTGAGCACGGCGACGACTTCGAGCTTGCCCCGGCGTTCGCCGAGGTCGAGCGCGACGATCCAATCGGTGCTGCGGTTGGCGATGGCGAAGCCGCCGTCGGTCTTGCCGGCGAGTTCGACCCAGACTCGCTCCTGCCGGCTCCCTTTCAACTGAACGATTTCCTTATTCGCGTCGATGTTCTCGGCGCCGACTTGTTTGATTTGCACTTCGAGGTTGGCGCCGTCCGGGGCGTTGTCGGCTTCGAGTTTGATCGGGAACGCCGTGGTCGGACGCGTCACCGTCTTCGGAGCGAGGATGCGCACGAGTCGCTCGTCGAATTTCTGCCAGTCTTCTTTCTTCACTTCGCCTTTGGTGGCGGACGTGTAGATGAACGCCCGGTCGATGCCGTCGATCGACACCTCGGCCCGGATAGCGTCGCCGATTTTCTGGACGTTGCCGAGGAGGATCACGGACTTGTTGGCCGTGGCGCCGTCGTCGAGGGCGATGGCCCGGCGATAGACCCCTTCGCGGAGGATCAGCGTCGGCGAATTCAGCGTGGGTGGGAAACTGAGTTGCACCGTCGCTTCGCCGCTCGCCTTGCCGGCGATGGCCGCGGCGGGCACGCGGATCTGGGCCGATTCGGATTTCTCTTTCGGCACGATGAGCGTCGGCTTCGTGACGCTCAGGTAGGCGCTCGGCTTCAACAGAGACACGGAGCAAACGCGGCCGAGTTCTTCTTTGTCCGTACCCAAGACCGGTTCGCCGGTGTCGTCGAGCAAACGCAAGACGAAGCGGAAACCTTCTTTCGCCCGAGTCAATTCCGCACCGGCGGGGACTTCGACTTTGGGCGCCGGGGCCGCAGCGGGCACGGTGGCCGGGATCACGACGAGAACCGCGACCGGCTCCGGTTTCGGGAAGCGGACGCGCTTCCACTTTTCGCCGGGGATCGTGACCTTGATCTTCGCCGCGATCGCACCTTTGGGTTCGGTGGTCAGCTCGACGGTGTACGTCTTCTGGCCGCGGGCCGGGTTCTTGACATAGAGGTGGAATTCGCCAGCGCCGTTGGGCCGCAGCGAGATGTTCGAGTTGTTGTTTGTGATGTCTTTGAGATCGTCGACGACGTCCTTGGTGCCGGCGTCCGGGGTGAACGTGAAGACGACATCGTCGCTGAACTTCGTCTGCGCCAGCGCCGGCGTAGCGAACGCGAGGAGCGCGAACAGGGCGATGCGGGAAGCGGTCGATTTCATGGCCAATCCTTTGCGTGCGATCACGGGTTCCAATTTCGGTAGGCGCTCGCCACGGCGTCGAGTTCCTCGGCGGCGTCGCGGCAGGCTTTGTCTTTGACGTTCCGCAACGCCTCGGCTTCGAGCGCGTAGCGCTTGCCGAGCCAGCGGGCGAAGTCGATTTCGCGCTGCTTGCGGTGTGCCGGTTCCGGGTTCGCCAGCCCCGCATCGAGCGGCACGGCGGGCATGTCGTCCGGGTGAACCGCCCAGCCGATCTCGGCGCGCTGCGGAATCTCCGCCGCCCGGTATTGTGCCGCGAGCGCCTTTCGCGATTTCGCGTCCGCCACCGCTAAGAAGTCGGCCCGCAGTTTCGCATCGCGCTTCGCGTCGTCCGCCGCGCTCGACACCACGGCTTTTTGCGGAGCCTCCGGTTGGGGCGCCGTCGGCCAGCGATCGAGGATCCGTTTCGCCGCCGCTTGGGCAGCGTCCGCGTGACGTTGCCGCAGGGCCTCGCGCTCGTTGGCCCGCAGCCATGGCCAGCGCAGGGCCAGTTCCAATCGCTTCGGGTCGATGTCGTCCGGCCCGATTCGCAAGGCCATCAAGTTCGTCCGTTGCACGTCGAACGAGCGCGTCGCCTGCGCGAGTTCGTCGAGCTTGGGGAAGCCCGCCCCCGTCGGCGGTTGCGATAGAACACGAATCTTTTGGTACTGTTCGACCAGCGCGGCCCACTGGGTTGCGACGGCGGCCGGGGACGGGACCAAGTTGTGCGGGTAGACGGCTGCGAGATCGGCAAGGACGGCACGGCCCTCCTCGATTTCGGCGAAGCAGCCCTTCAAGCGGGCACCGGCATCTCGGACTTTGCCGTAGTCCACTCGAGTCGAATCGGCCAATTTCTTGGCGGTTTTGAAGTCCGCCGGCCCGGAATCCGGATTGCCCAACAAAACCAGCGCCGTCCGCCGATCCGCATCCAACCGGTCGAGTTCGCCCTGCAACCACGGCAGCGAACGCCCCTCGATGGCCAAGGCTTGCTCCGTCGCCTTCGACAACAGCAGCAGCGACAGTACCGTTCCGGCCTCGGCTTTTTCCCACTCGCGCACTTGCTCGGGCGGCAACGCGGCGATCCACGACACCAGCGTCGATTCGGCGAATCGGTTCGGCGTTGGCACCGTGGCCAGTAACAACGCGGCTCCACTCAACTGATCCTGAGTCGGGCTTTTCAAGTTCCACACCGCCGTTAGGATCGCGGCTTGAATCGCCTCCGGGGAAATCTCGGCCTTGGCATCGAGTGCGCCGCGCACGGCCATGAAGGCCATTTGCAGCTCTTCTTTCTTGATGGCGTCCTCGCTCTTGATCTTCGTCAGGTACATCCGCATGACCGCGGTCGCGGCCGATTCTTGCGCTGCCGCTTCCGGCGATATCGACCACCGGGCGTGCGATTTCTTCGGCGGCACCGGCGCCGGGAAGGCCTTGGCGGCTTCGCTCAGTTTCTTCAACGTCGGCCCGTGCCGATCTTGAATCGACGCGGGATCGAGACCCGCGCACCACGCCTCCTCGGCCCGCGACGCCACGAGCCCTTGTTGCAGCACGATCCGCGGCGCCCGCCGGTGCAGACCGTCGTTCGTCCACAGGTCCCGTTCGATCCAAGAGGCTTTCAACCACTCCGGGTAGGCCTCGGCGTCGATTTTTTCGGGCAGCGCTTTCGGCCCGGTGTGCGGAACCGAGACCAGCGGAAAATCGCCGGCGGGGCCGAACAGCGCCGGTAGTTGATCGCCCGTCGCGATCAGCGTCGCTTGCCGGGCGTACTGGGCGAACTCCTGAAACGAGACTTTCCCGTTCGTCGATTTCTCCGTGTTCCAGCCATCGGCCCGCCCGCCGATGCCTTGGGACAACGCCAGTGCAAACG
>JBBRUN010000226.1:0-8535 GCA_038247765.1 Gemmatales bacterium
CGCCTCGGCTGCGCCATCGTCGCCATGGATTCCATGACACTCTACCGGGGTATGGACATCGGTACGGCCAAGCCCACGGCCGCCGAGCAGGCCTTGGTTCCGCATTACCTCCTCGACAAACTCGATCCGTGGGAGTCGGGCCATGTCGCCTGGTGGCTCACCGAAGCGGCCTTGGCCTGCGAACAAATCCGGGCCCGCGGACTGCGGCCGTTGTTCGTCGGCGGCACGCCCTTCTTCTTGAAGGCGCTCCTGCATGGGCTTTTCGATTCCCCAGCCATCGACGCGGGAATCCGCGAGCGGCTCGAAGACGAAGCCGGGACCATCGGCCCCGAGGCACTGCACGCCCGACTGGCCACGGTCGATGCTACCACGGCGGCGCGGTTGCACCCGAACGATGTCCGCCGGGTGGTCCGGGCGCTCGAGGTTTACGAAGGCACCGGCCGGCCGATCAGCGATTGGCAAGGATCGTGGAAGAATGCGGCGGCGCCGATTCCCATAGTCGCTCTCGATTGGCCGAAGGAGGCACTGAACGACCGCATCGACGCCCGGATCGATTCGATGCTCGCAGCCGGTTGGCTCGACGAAGCCCGGCGGCTCATGGATTGCGAGAAACCGCTGAGCCGGGAGGCGTCTCAGGCCCTCGGCTACCGGGATCTCTTCGAGTTCCTCTCAGGGCACGCCGATTGGGATGCCACCGTGGCGAACATCAAACTGCACACCCGGCAGTTCGCCAAGCGCCAGCGGACGTGGTTCCGCGGCTTGAAGGAATGCGTGTCCGTGTCGGGCGAAGGGGCGGATGTCGCGCAGCGGGTCGCGCCGATTTTCGCGCCGCGTCCGGAAACTCTTGCGCCCGGCGGATGAAATCCGTCCGGTGCCGAACATTCGAGTTCCCGATTCAACAAGGCTCGGCAATCGTGTACTATGAATGGGGAAGTAGTGCCGGCCGTCGGATGGACGGGGCAGACCACGCATAGGGGCGGTTATGGCGAACGTCACGTTTCTAGTGCTCGAAGGGGTCGACAAAGGCCGCGTGTACCGCGAACTGACGGTGCCCGTGACCATCGGCCGCGAAGAGGGCAACGCTCTGCGCCTCAACGACGAGCGAGTCAGCCGGTACCATGCCAAGGTGCAGACCGAAGACGGCGACGTGATCCTCACCGATCTCGAAAGTACCAACGGTACGCGCGTGAACGGCTCGACGATCCAAATCCGCCGGCTGCGCGCCGGCGATCAAGTGTCGATCGGGCGGACGCTGCTGCTGTTCGGCACGATGGAAGAGATTGAAGCCCGCCGGACGGGGAAGCAGGGGGCACCGCTGCAAGAGAACGGCGTGCAGACGATCCAAGCTCGGGAGTTGGCCGCGGCCGCCGGGCGCGTGTCGGCCCCGACCGATTCGTCCCACCGCCGCGTGGAGTATGCCCCGACCGAATGGCGCGCCCGCGATCAGGATGTTCCGCCGCTACCGCACAAATTGTCCGGCTCGCAGTCGGCCCGCCTCGCCGAGATATTCGATTACCTGCACCGGGGCCTGACGACGGCGGTCGAGAACATCGACGCCAACGAAGACGGCACCGAAGTGCGGCTCGGGTTCAACGAATGGCAGACGATCCAAGCCGTGCAATTGCTGCTGGCGCGCTACACCCGGGCTATCGGCGAACCCGACGGAGAGTTGTAGGGACGCGGTTTAACCGGGCGGGGAAACGCCTTCGTTTAGCACAGCCAAATAGCGCCGATACGCGAACACGCGGTTACGGGCTCTCCCAGTCAATTCTTCGGCGATTCCCAATTTCACCAATTGGCCCATACCTTTTGTGGCAGTGGGGAAACTCATACCTCCGCGCGTCGCAACATCGTTCAACGAAACAATGGGACGCTCGCGGAGAACACGGTGTGTTCGGTCGGCGCTCCCACCGGTGCGGCCGAGTTC
Source organism: Gemmatales bacterium (assembly GCA_038247765.1). Lineage (GTDB taxonomy): Bacteria > Planctomycetota > Planctomycetia > Gemmatales > Gemmataceae > JALHQU01. The sequence continues at coordinate 1,928 of JBBRUN010000226.1, forward strand.
CAACACCGTTTTCCGATCCGCTTCGAAGAGTGCGACCAAGCGCTGGGCGGTTTCGACGGCATTGGTCGCCGTTATTTCGACGCCTTCCAGATAAAAGTCGAGCCACGCTTCCCAATCGCCTTCGGTGCGGACGAGATCGAGTAAGCGGTAATATTCTGTGCGGTGTTCTTTCAAGAACAGACTCAAATAGAGCAACGGTCGCGACAGAATGCCGCCGTGATGCAAGATGAAGGCGATCATCAATCTCCCGATGCGACCATTTCCGTCGAGAAATGGGTGAATGGTTTCAAATTGGACATGGGCCAAAGCCGCCGTGACGAGTGTCGGGTAGGGCGGAGTGAGGGAATGGAGGTAAGCTTCCAAAGCCGACATGCAATTCGGCACTTCGTGCGGCGGAGGAGGAACGAAATGCGCGTTGCCGGGTCGGGTGCCTTGAATCCAGTTTTGGGTGATGCGGAATTCGCCGGGCGTTTGTTCCCGACCGCGACCGCTCGACAATAACTTTCCGTGCATTTCCCGCAGCAACCGATTCGAGAGAGGAAAGCCGGTTTCGAGGCGTTTCATTCCGTGGTCGAGCGCGGCAACATAATTCGAGACTTCGACCACGTCGTCGAATGGAACTCCGGGCGCTTCGTCCAACTCGAACAGGAGCAAGTCGGACAGTGACGACTGTGTACCTTCGATCTGCGAAGATAACACTGCCTCCCGTCGGACGTAGGCGTACAGGAAAATATCCGGATTGGGTAGCAGGGCCGTGATGCTGTCCAGACGCCCCACGGCCAGAGTCGCACGCTCTAACAGTCGTTGTCGAGCACCATCGAAAATCAGCGGCAGTGCGGGTGGCAATGGAGCCGGGACAAACGCCCGCACTTCTTCACCGCCGTGCTTGGTTACGAAAAACTCGCCTGTTGCTCCCCGAATCACTGTGCGGTTCCGAAAGTGTAGATCCTTTAATAACAACTCGGCTTATTAAAGCGAATAGGGGTTTCGTTTAACAAGTCAACCGTTCGCCAATTCTCCCCGCAATCCGGCCAATCCTTCGCGGCCCATCCGGAGGATCTTGTCGTCCACAACCAGTTCAAAGATGCCGTCGAGCGCTTCGTAATGCTTCATCGTCACGACGCGGCCCGGGGTCAGACCCAGTTCGGCCCAGCGGCGCAAGCGCTCGGGGTTGTCGTCTTGGGCTTCGCGGACGGTGAAAGTCTGGCCCGGTAGAAATTCGTCGAGCCGGAGGAGATCGCGGTGGAGTAGCTCACCGGTGGCACTCGGGATCGGGTGGCCGTGCGGGTCTTCGAGCGGTTCGCCCAAGTGCTTGGCGATGGCGTCTTCGAGCCTCGGGGAAATGGCGTGCTCGAGCGCCTCGGCTTCCACATCGACCTCGCTCCAGTCGAGCCCCAAGACTTTCGTCAAGAAGAGTTCGATCAGGCGGTGCCGGCGGATGACGCGGAGCGCTTCGCGCAGCCCGGCTGGGGTGAGCTTCGCCCCGCTGCCGGGGGTGTATTCGATCCACCCGGCCTCGGCGAGGCGCTTCAGCATTCCCGTCACCGACGGGGCCTTCACCGATAACGTCGCGGCGATATCCGCGGGGAACACGACCGACGACGCACCCCCGAGGCGGTGGATCGCCTTCAGGTAGTCCTGCACGGCTTCGGTCGGTGCGGCGGCCATCGGCATACCTCCACCCAGGGTCGGCCGATACCCGGCGGTATCCGTTCCGGCAGTGTATTGGAATCGACCGCACGGGCACGGGTGGCCGGGGTGGCCCATGAAAAAGCCCTCCCGACTCCGGGAGGGCTTGGTTTCGCCGTGGTTTCCAGCCATCATTCGCAGCCGGGGACGCAGACGGGCACGCAGCGGGTGACCGGCCGGCAGACGGTGAAGGCTTGCATTTCGCAGACGGTCGTGGGCACCATGCGGCACTCGGTCACCGGTTCCATCCGGCAGACTTGCCGGCAGACCGTCCGGCAGTGCTGCTCTTGGACGCAGTGCGACGTGCACCACCGGACGACGCGCTGGCGCTGCTCTTGAACAACCCGGCAGGTGCGGACCGGAACCATCCGGACGCATTCTTCGGGGACGCAGTCCACGGTGCGGCGCATCTCGGTGCGGACGTGATCTTCCCGCACCACTTGGCAGGTCGTGTACGGGATGTTTTGCACGTACGTTTCGGGCACGTACGAGCAAACCCGGCGGGTGATGTAGCGCGTGTGGACTTCCGGCACGATCCGGCAGGTCGTGTACGGGATCTGCACCGTGCGCGTTTCCGGGACGTAGCTCACGGTGCGGCGGGGCACCATGCGCGTGTGCGTCTCGGCGATCAACCGGCAGGTCGTGTACGGCACATGGCGGACGTGCTGCTCGGCCACCGTATAGCAGCGATGGCGCGTCACCATGTTCGTGTGCTGGCGGTATTCCGTGCGGCAGGTGGTGTAGGGAATCCGGCAGACGCGCTCTTCGGGGATGCGTTGGACAACGCATCGCGTGACCATACGCGTTTGCACTTCGGGCACCACGCGGCAGACGGTGTAATTCCGGGCGACGCACTCGGTGTACGGCACGCACTTCGTCACGGGCACTTGGATCGTCTCGCACACTTGCTTGGCCACGCAGTGCGTCTCGGTGATCGTTTTGCACTCGGTGCGGGGCACGAAAACCTTCTTGCAGATCGTGCGGCCGGGGCACTGCACTTGTTCGCAAACGAGCTGGCCGGGGCAGTAGCGGGTCGTGCAGGTGCAGGGGTCGAAGCTGCAAGTGCCGGCGGTGCGGACCATGCGGTTGACGACGGGGCCGGGGACGAACTCGGCGGTGGTTTGCCATTCGCCGGTTTGAACTTGGACGGTCCGCTCGGTGGTCACCGGTTCGACGACGGTCTTCATCTGCGTGCGCGTTTGCAGTTCCGTCTCGGTGCGGTAGCGCGTCACCGGGTGATAGCTCGTGTGCGTCTCGGGGACGGTGCGGTAGGTCGTGTAGTTCACCGGCTCTTGGTAAGTCTGCGTTTCGTTGCGGTAGGTCACGTAGCGCTGCTCGCGGACGTGCTGCTCGTAGACGGGGTGGGCCGTCGTCACCGTCACCGGTTCGCAGTACGGCTCGACCACGCGACGGTAGGTCGTGTACGGCACTTCGCGGATGTGCTGCTCGTAAACGGGGCGGTTCACCACGTATTGAACCGCTTCGACGTAATCGTTGACCACCGGGCGGTTCACGGTGTAGCTCTGCTCGCGGACGTGCTGTTCGACAATCCGCCGATTCACGGTGTATTGAACCGGCTCGGTGTACTCTTGAACCACCGGACGGTTGACGGTGCGCTGCACTTGGCGGACGTGCTGTTCGTAGACCTTGCGGAACGTGGAATACGGAATCTGCACCGCAAACTCGCGGACGACCGGGCGGTTCACGGTGTAGCGCTGTTCGACCATGTTCGTGTCGTACACGGTGCGGTTCACGACGTACGGCTGAAGCGCCTCATGGTGTTGGACCACGGTGCGGTTGACGGTGTAGGGCACCGCTTCGGTGACGGTGTCGTAGACGGCCCGTTGGCTCGTGAAGGTCTGCGGTTGGTAGACCGTCTTCGAAACGGGGCGGTATTGCACTTCGGTCTGATATTCGGTGACGGTGCGATACGCGATGGTCGGGGCCAATGCGACCGGGGCGCACTGTTCTTGGCTGACGCACGCCTTCGGGTACCGGCAGAAGCCGCAGTGGGCCGCCCGGCCGTCCGCCGCCGCCAACGCCAACATCAAGAGGCTCAGTATCGAGCCGTTTCGGTACAGATTGTTCATTCCCGAGTTCCCCGCCTGGTGTGTATCCTGCGTGCATCCGTGACCGACCGGCGCGAAGTCAATTGCCAGTGTGGTTACTCTGCGCGATAACCGGGTCCGCAACAAATGGAACCGGTTGCGAAGATGGGAATCGATGCGACACGACGCGTCAGCAACTGCGCAGCCGGAGTAAGCCGCCCCCGGCTTAACCTCGCCAAATCATGAACAATCGTTGGCAAACTTCGGATTATTGAAATCGCCCCGTTTGCCAAAATGGTACTCAACCGCCCCGACCCGAATGGCCGATATATCCCGCAGGGCTTACCAAAGCGGGTCGATTCATGCTGCCGAGAACTTGGCGAAGTTGGACGACCGTGGGCGTGCTCGCGCTGGCGGGGTGCCGCGCGCCGAGCGTCCGCATCACGACGCCCACCGTCGCGCCGTCCGGGCCGACGAAGACGAGCGAACTGCCCCCCGCCACGGCGACGGCGCTCGAACCGGACTACGCGAAGCTGCCGATTGTCGATCCGCAAAGTGCCTCGGCGATGTTGGCCGTGACGGCCCGCGTACCCCTGATCGAGGCGACGGTCGTGGCGCTCGCGGCGGAGCGGGCGGCGCTGCCGACGGTGCTGCATCGCGAAGGGGAAATTCCGCAGTTGCTGACGCCGACGGCGAAGCCGACCGGGGATGACGGGGCCCTGCTGCGGGACGTGCGAGCCCTCCTCGCGGCCGATGCCCGCCACCGCGCCGCCGGGGAAGCCGTCGGCGAGTTCTACCAGCTCGCCGATGTCGAAGGTCGGCTCGATTTACTGCGTCTCTCCATCGAACGGCTCGATTTCCTGCGGGAAGCCGCCAAGAAAGCCAAGGCCGACGGGGCCAGGCTGCCGGTGGAACTCGAAGACCTCGACAGCCAACGGGCGAATCTGCTGGCGATCTTGGGTCAAGCCGAACTCGGCGCGAAACTCCTCGACATCGACCTGAAGCGCCGAATGGGTCTGTCGTCGCAGTCGACCGAGCGCCTACTACCTGCCGGGGACTTTGCCGTAGATACGGACACCGTCGATGCGGAAGCTTCGGTGAAGCTCGCGCTCGAGCGCCGTACCGATTTGCAAGCCCTCCGCACCGCGTACCTCGGCTTGACGCCGGAGACCTTGCCGAGCGTGCGGCAATATCTGCGCGGCGTGCCGGGGGCGGTCGGCTTGGTCGGCAATGGCAGCGTCGTCCACCCGCCGGCTTGGGATCAGAAGTTCCCCGGTTCCCGCCTGTTCAAACGCCGCGTCGATGAGTGGGCCAAGGCGATCGACACCGTGACCGCAGCGGAAGTCGCCGTGCGCCGGCAGCAACTGTTCCGGCTGATCGAAGAAAAAGAGCGGGCCACCGCCGACGAAGTCCGAGCCGCCGTGGCATCGCTGAACGAACAAACCCGGCAGGTCGGTTTGGCCCGCTGGCGCGCGGAGCAACAGAAGACGAAACTCGCCGACATCAAAAAGATGGCGAAAGGGCCGTTCATCGAAGTGCCCGCCGAGTTGGAGACGCTACGGGCGCGCTCGGACGTGATCGCCGCCGTCATGCAATGGCACCAAGCCCGCGGCAAACTCGGCGTCACCCTCGGGCAGTTCAGCGAGGCGAAGTGACTCACGCTACGGGTTGGCTCAACCATTCGATCAATCGCTTCGTCTCGGGGCCGACGGCGTACTTCCGGCCGTCGATCTGCGTCACCGGCACGATCCCGGCGTTGCTGTTCGTCAGGAACACTTCCAAGCAGTCGCTCAGTTTCTGAATCGACACCGTCTCTTCGCGCACCGGAATGGGGCTGTGCTTGATCAGGTGACCGCGCAGCGTGCCAGGCAGGAACGCGCCATTCCACTCCGGCGTGACCCAGCCGCTCGGCAAACGTACGAAGATGTTGGCGTGGGCCGCTTCGAGCAGGTTCCCCTCCATGTCGATGAGCAGGGCCGAATCGAACCCGGCGGCACGGACCGACTGCCCGACGACCAACCGCGTGGCGTACTGGAAGGTTTTCCAAACGAGGTACGGTTGATTCTTCGGCACGGGGCTGGCCACGGTTTGCAGCGTCACCGATTGATACGGCGCCGGCAGCGGTGCGGCCGTCATCCAGACGACGCCCGTTTTCCCGGCCACGCCAGCCGAGACGTTCAACCGCACGACGACATCCAGGCTCGTCAGCGACTTCACGAATTCTGTTACCTGCTCTGCGGTCGGCAATCGCTCCGGGGCGACGGCGAGGCCGAGCAAATTCGCGGAGTGCTTCAGACGGTCGAGGTGGGCGTCCCAGAGCCACGGGGCGTGATCGACAGTGCGGGTCGATTCCCAAAGCCCTTTGCCGAAGAGCAGGCCTTCGTCGAACGGGTCGATGAAGAATTTCGAGCGCGGCGTGAGCTGCCCGTTCAGCCAGATGAGCGACACGAGCCGGACGACTTCGTGGGCCAACCCCGCCGGTACATCCACCGGCAAGTTGATGCCTTGTTCCTTCAGGACGGCGAAGGGATCGGCGCGGAGGCGGGCCTTCAAATCCGCATCGGCCCACCAAAGGTCGTCGAGGCCGATCGGTTCATCCTGGGTCATCGGGGAAATCCTGCGAGAGCGATGGGGGAAGTGTACGCGCGACTCGCGGAATTTGAACAGGGCAATTCGATGATGGGGTGCCTCTGTTTCGGTGCACCGGACTGCTTGGAAAGCTCCATGAAGCTTTCCAAGCAGTCCAGTGAGGCGACGACAATCCGATGGCGAGACCCGCAACAGCCGACCGCCGCGCGACCCCGTGAACGCGCTGCTGTCGTTTGCGTACGCCCTGCTCACGAGATGCTCGGCCGCGGCGACTTCATGACC
>JBBRUN010000227.1:0-8532 GCA_038247765.1 Gemmatales bacterium
CTACAACCTCTCAGTTTTGTTGTTCGGTGTGCCCTTGCTTCCATGCCCACACAACCCTGGGGCCAATGTAGCTAGTGCTTCGGAACAGTCTTACCATTATCGATACGCCAGCATCCATGCCCACAAAAGCATGGCCCCATTGTAGCGGCTTGCGAACGATCGCCGACGCCGGGGGGTTTGATGCATCCATGCCCACAAAAGCATGGCCCCATTGAAGCGAGGTCCATCATCGCCGGGAACGCCGGGGCCAGCGACTGTGCGGCATCCATGCCCACAAAAGCATGGCCCCATTGAAGCTGATAGCTCTGGCAACGCTCACCGCGAGCGTGCGGGGCATCCATGCCCACAAAAGCATGGCCCCATTGAAGCAGCACGTTCCCTTTCGAGACAAGAATGCCGAATTTCTGCGCATCCATGCCCACAAAAGCATGACCCCATTGAAGCGGCCCGTCGAAACGGACGGTCTTCGGTCTCGGTTCCTGCATCCATGCCCACAAAAGCATGGCCCCATTGAAGCCTTTTACCTGCCGGTTCTTCGCCAGATGGTTAAAGCATTGAGCCTCCCCAAGGTTCGTGGACACGAAGTTAACGGTGTAAACTCAACGCAAGGAGTTCACCGATGCCCCGTCCCCGATCGACGTACACCGCCGAGTTCAAGCTCCGGGCCGTGACGATGGTTCCCGAACAGAAGCTGTCCGTCGCCGAGGTGGCACGCCGCCTCGACATCGGCGAGAACCTGCTGCGGGAGTGGCGTAAGGCGTTCCTCGCCAAGGGCGGCGACGCCTTCCCGGGCCACGGCCACCCGACCCCCGCCGACGACGAACTCCGCCGGCTACGGGCCGAGAACGCCCGCCTCCGGGCCGAGCGGGATCTGCTAAAAAAAGCCGCCGCGTACTTCGCCAGCCCGCCGAGTTGACATACCGGTTCATCGCCGACCACGCGGGCGACCAGCCCGTCCGGTGGGTGTGCGAGGCGTTGGAGGTGTCGGCCAGCGGGTACTACGCCTGGGTCGGCCGCGCCGACAGCCCCGCCGAGGGACGAAGGCTTGAGTTGGTCGGGGCGATCGAGGCGGTTCACGCCGAGGTGAGGCAGCGTTACGGGAGTCCTCGGATGCACGCGGCGTTGAAGGCCCGAGGCCACGCTTGCTCGGAGAACACGGTGGCCAAGTTCATGAAAGCCCAGGGAATCCAGGCCCGGACGCGGAAGCGGTTCGTGCGGACGACGGACTCGAAGCATACGCTGGCGGTCGCGGGGAACGTCCTCGGCCGGGCCTTCGATCCGGCCGGGCCTAACGAGGCGTGGTGTGCCGACATTACCTATGTGGGGACGCGGGAGGGGTGGCTGTATCTGGCCGTCGTCGAGGACCTGTTCAGCCGAAGGATCGTAGGGTGGTCGATGGCCGAGTCGATGGCGAGCCGTCTCGTGGTCGATGCCCTGTCGATGGCGATTGCTCGCCGCCGGCCAGGAGTGGGGTTGCTGGCGCACTCGGACCGCGGGAGCCAGTACGCCAGCGAGCATTACCAGCGGGTGCTCGCGGCCGAGGGAATTACGTGCAGGATGAGTGGCGTCGGCCAGTGCTGGGACAACGCGCCGGTCGAGAGCTTTTTCGGCCGGATGAAGTGCGAGATCGCTGGGGCCGAGATGTTCGACTCGAAGGCCGAGGCGAGGGCCGAGATCTTTGAGTACGTCGAAGTGTTCTACAACCGCGTCCGGTGGCACTCGTCGCTGGGGTATGTCTCCCCAGCCGAGTATGAACGGGCGTACCACCAGAAACACCGTTAACTTCGTGTCCACTTTTCGTGGGGAAGATCAAATGCCCCGCACTACAACATGCTGTAAAGCATCCATGCCCACAAAAGCATGGCCCCATTGAAGCGTTGTATCTTCGGCAGGACAGAACAAGGCCAGAAGGAGCATCCATGCCCACAAAAGCATGGCCCCATTGAAGCAGTTCACGAACCGCAACACGCACCATCGGGACGCCATCGCGCATCCATGCCCACAAAAGCATGGCCCCATTGAAGCAACTTCCCGCTGCGTCCCCATCGCCAACGCTTCCGTCGCATCCATGCCCACAAAAGCATGGCCCCATTGAAGCGTGTGTCCGGTCTTTCCTTCGTCCCGGCAGCCGCTTGCATCCATGCCCACAAAAGCATGGCCCCATTGAAGCCATTCGTTCGCAGGTTCGCGGGGGAAGCTAGGCCGGAGCATCCATGCCCACAAAAGCATGGCCCCATTGAAGCGGCAAGGTGCTGATTGGCCTGACGCATGGGAACGAGGCATCCATGCCCACAAAAGCATGGCCCCATTGAAGCGCGGAAAGTGGTACAAATTCATAGGCGAGGACGCGCAATCACGCCCGGCCGCGTAGCGAGTCTTGTCGGCGGTTTTGCGATGGACTCGCAACGCCGAAATCACAAACAGAAACAGCCACCCGTAAGTGGCTGTTTCTGTTCACCATCATCACGCCTGTGCAGTGAGGTTATTCCTTAAAGGGCACGGCGTAGGTGCCTGGGCTACCTCCTACAACCCCGTGTCCCCCTGGCACTTCAAGGGGCGTCAGTACGGTCGGCTTTTCACCGCTGGCGGGGACGAAGATCACGTATTCAGGTTTCTCAGCAGGGAAGCCGATGCCCGATCTGCCATTTTTGCTCAGGAACAGGGTGTGGCCCCCTGCCTTCTTGTAGAAGCCGGTTAACTGCCCCATCTGGGCTTCAAACCCAAGACCACTTGTTTCCTTGTCGACCACTGAGGCGAATCCGGTGAGGCTGTCATCCGCGATTTTCGTGATGTCGATGTCGGCGATGACATTGAGGGCCGGTTCGGGGACCGTCACGGGCTTGCCGTCGAATGTGAGGGCGGCGTCTTCGACCGCCTGGGTGAGTGCCTCGAACTTGGTCTTTGGTCTGGCCTCGGGAATTTTCTCGTCCGGTATCTGATAATGCAGCGTGTCTGCCGGCGAGAGCAGGCGAATGCCCGTGCCGCGGACGATGTTGGTGAAGCCGGTCGCTTCCATCAACGCGCAGGTTCCGAGAAGCAGCAAGATGGCGACTCCGGCGACTGCCCAGCGTGGGACGCGGGACCAAAGCCGGCGAACCGCTGGCTCCGGTAGGCGTGGGACACCCCCCGGACGCTTCAAATCCTCAAGGCAACGTTCTAACCAGTCGGCCAGTTCCCGGGCGGACTGGAAGCGGTCATCCGGTTTCTTGGCGTGCAGTCTGGAAATGATGTCGCACAGCCACTGTGGCGTCTCGGGGACGATTTCTCGGATCGGCCGCGGCGTGTCCTCGGCAACGCGCTTCATTATTGCCAGCGGACTGGCGGCCCGGAACGGCGCCGACCGGCGGCCATCAGATAAAGTACGCTCCCAAAGCTGAACAGATCCGCTCGGGGGTTCAGGGCCTCCCCGCGGGCCTGCTCCGGGGCCATGTACACAGGGGTGCCGGCCACCATGCTCTGCGAGTTGCTGGCGTCGTCCACCGCACGGGCCAGCCCGAAGTCGGTAATCTTCACCCGTTGCCCCCCGCCTTCGAGCAGGATGTTTGCCGGCTTGATGTCGAGGTGGATCTGATCAGTGGCGTGGGCTGCAGCCAGACCCTCAGCGATCTGCAAGCCGATTCGCACCACCTCGGAGGGTCTGGCCGGGGGCTCGTTGGCCATGCGGGCGGCGGCAAGTTTCCGCAATTCGTCGTACACGAGTGGCAGGAGGTCGGCGGCGGCTTTGCCGTCGCCGGCTTGGATCGCTTTGAGGAGTTGAGTGACTTCGGACGTTTCGTGAGTATAGACCAGGGCTATTGCATCTGTCACACTGGGTGCGAATTTCAGTCGGAATTCGACCAAAATCGGTTCGTAATCTTACCCAATTTGACAAAAGAAATAGCCCTGGGAGTCGGGCTACATGCTGGCAAAGGTATGTTGACGCTCATCGCCAATGCGCGATTCCACGACTCTCGCTCGAATCCCTCGCCCCGACACGGGGGTTGAAACTGACGAACATTGAGTTTTTCAGGTAACTCCCGTACTCTTTTACCAGCAAGCAAGATTTTTAGAACTTCCTTGCTTGCGCTGCGGGCTAGTATTGATGTGCTTGACTCAGAACAATTCCTGAATCGGCTTGCCGTGTGGCAGGATGGCGATTGGGCGACCGGAGGTGTTGAGATAGGTTTGTTCGGTGTCGATGCCCAGGTGTTGATAGACCGTCGCGAGCATGTCTTGCGGCGATTTCGGGTTGGCCTTGGGGAACGCGCCTTTGTCGTCGGAGGAGCCGACGATGCGACCGCCTTTGACGCCGCCGCCAGCGATGGCGGCACTGAAGACGTTCGGATAATGGTCGCGGCCGGCGTCGTTATTGACCTTCGGCGTTCGCCCGAACTCGCCCCACGCTAGCACCATCGTACTTTCCAATAAACCTCTGGTTTTCAAGTCGTTCAAGAGCGCGGTGTAGGCTTGGTCCCAACGCGGCAGGAAGCCTTGCTTGAGCGACTCGAAGCCTTTAACGTGCGTATCCCACCAGCGCAGATCGACCGTGACCAACCGCACGCCAGCCTCGACGAGTCGCCGCGCCAGAAGCATCCGCTGACTCCACGCGGGACAACCGCAACGGTTGGACGCCTTCGGATCGAAGGCCGGGGCGAAGCCGTACCGCTCGCGCACTGCCGCGGGTTCTTGATCGAGATCGAACGCATCGCGAGCTTGTGGGGAAGTCAGTACATCCCAGGCGCGTTGTTGGAATTTGTCCATCGCATCGAGTTGGCCCGAGCCATCGACATCGCGCCGAAGGTTGTCGAAGCTGTTGAGCAACCCACGCCGATCGCCGACTCGCTCCAGGGTCACGCCACTGGCCAGCGAGAAGTTCGGCAACTTAAACGGCCCGAGGTTCGCGGGGTCGGCTTGCGTCTCGAACGGTTTATGCGCGACGCCCAGATACGCCGACCCGGTGCCGGGGACCATGCGCGGGATCATGACATAACTTGGCAACTTCGGGTTCTGGTGCCCGAGTTGCTTCGAGACAATCGCGCCGATGCTCGGGTGAATGTTTTCGTCCGGCATCGAGCCGGGGCCGTAGCCGGTGAAACAAATCTGGTCGCCGGTGCTGTGACCCGCGTCGGCGTGGTTTAAGCTGCGCACGATCGCCCAGTCGTCCATACACTTCGCCGACTTCGGCAATAAATCGCCCAGGCGAATCCCCGCGACGTTCGTATCGATGGTGCCAAACTCGCCACGGATCTCCGCCGGCGCGTCGGGCTTCGGGTCCCACATATCGATGTGGCTCGGCCCGCCGCGCATCCACAAAATGATGACCGACTTCGCCCGCGCCGGTGTTGCCCCCGCGCGGGCTTCGGAGCGGAAGAGTTCCGCCAGGCTCAAGCCAGTCGCACCCAAGAGACCCGCCTTCACGAAACTGCGTCGATCGGGGTGCTGAAGCGAACCACGGAATTCCGTGCAACCAATTTGCGTAGGCATGAACGACCTCCGACATGCAACCGGCGGGAGAGTGTGGCAGGGTCGTCAGTATACCCGAACCGAGCGATGGCCCGCAAGAGTTGTCACTGCGAAATTGTGAACGACTCCGCGCCTTCGCCGAAGTTAATGTTGTTTTGCGTCGCCAAAAAATAACATCGGCCAACCAGACAGGGATCATCAGCGCGGAAAGGGCGAAAGCGTGGGTCGGCGTCGTTCCAGATCCAGATCGTTGCATAGTGTGCCTTGAGCTTCTCAAAAATGCTCTGCCAACTTCCGCCGAGTTTTTCGAGTCCACAGCCGATGTGCATTTCGATGAAACAATCGGGACTCGTCGCCAGCACTCGCTCGGCTCCCTCGATCGCGAGCAACTCCGCGCCTTCGATGTCCAAAAAAATCACGTCCGGAAAGCCGTAGCGCTCGGCGAGTTGGTCAATCGTCAAGGCGTCCACTGTGAACACGCCTCCGGCACCAGTCCCATCGTCGATTTGACCATTCAGCCCATTGTTAAACTGGAGTGTTCCCGAGACGTTGGACACGGCTGCTTGGACAATTTCCAACTGCGAAAGCTGATTCTCGTCGCGGTTCTGATTCGCGGTGCGGCATTTGTGCGAGTTCGCTTCGACCGCGACGACTTGCCCCGTCGGGCCGACGGCCGCGGCGATCATCATTGCCACAATACCCTGATGCGCGCCTAAGTCGAACGCCCGCGCACCGGGCTTCAATCGCAGTCGTTTGAGTGCGGTCAGTTCGACCGGTTCAGGCCAATCGTGATCGTACCAGCCTTGCGAAAGTGGATCGGTCAGCCAGACTTTCAGCGGCGTCCCGCCGTAGGTGTGATTGACGAGGCGTGGCGAAAATGTCTGGAGGATTCTGCGGATGCGCCAACTGCGGAGCCGGCCTGCGACCGAACTCGGTAGGAGTCGCATCAACTTCGATTTCAGTTTGCCAAGCAACGGGAACCTCCTTGAGTCCAGAGGCAACCACCGGACACGATCTTGAACTCGACTGGACTTTTTTCCCGATTCTGCCGATAGATCGTAACGATTGGCCGCATTGGGGGACTTAGCGACATGATACAGATTATCGATCGACCGGACGCACCGCCGGAAATCCATGCGTTGTTTATGCAACTCGCGGTTGATCGCGATGCATTCCGCGCTGAGAAGGCCGACGCGCTACCGCGCATCGACACTGCGAATCGGCTGTTGGCCGAGGCGAAAGCGACCCGCGCGAAAGTGCGGAAGCGTGCCGCGAAACTGCTCGTGAAACTTCGCCAAAAGTTCACCACGCAAGATGCGAAACGCGAAGGCGAACGGCTGCAACTCGAGCGCGACCGCGCCGCACACGCTGCAGCGGTCAACACGCTCTATTCGGAGAGAAATCGCCTGACGAGCGAAGCGGCGGAGCATTGCACGCAGCTTGAAGAAAGTTGGAACGCACTGCACGCCGCGCAGACACAACTCGCCACCGAGCGGGCGCAGTTGGCCGCCGAACAATCGACCATGTTTCAACTCCTCGATACACGTCGGGCAGAGTTGCAAACTGCCGAGCAAACCTTCCGCGAGAAGAAACTTGCGTTCGAGATGAAATCGACGGGAGTCAAGCAAGAACTGATTGGCCTGGAACAACGCGCAGCGAATGCGCGCGAGGTCATCACGCAACTCGAACAGACGCGAGTACGCCACGCTGCGGATGTGGCGACGACGGCCGCACTCGCGCCGATCGATGGCGGGTTGACCGGCATGGCCGGGCATGTCGCGAATTCGTTTGAAGAACGCGAAGCGCAGATCGCCCACGAGAAACGAACCCTCGCCCATGCACGGCGTGAGTTGGCGACTTTCGCGGAACATCTCACCGATCAACGCGCGATTCTGGTCGAACAGCATGCACAACTCCTGCAAATGCAAGCCGACTGGCAACGCGCGGAAGTTCACACTGTTGAAGAACTCGAAACGCTGACGCAAGAACTCGCACACCGCGAACGTCTGGCCGATGCCCAGACCGACGCACAATCGGCGGTCGATCTTCGACAGCAATCACGCGAGACGACGCTCGCGACACTGCACGCGACACTCGAACGCTGGCAGCTTGCGTTGAGCGAGCGCGAATCCCGATTCCATGCCGACCGGCGCGAAGCGGAAGTCGGCCTCGGCATCCGCCGCGGGCATCTGGCTGACCGTGAAACGAACCTCGATTTCTTTTGCCAAAAACTCACCGCCGAGAACTCGCGACTGCGTGAGGCACTCGTTGCCGAACTGCGAGCGTGGGACGCCGACCGCCGCGCGGCCAACCGCCTCGCGGAAGCCTGCGAACGCGACCGGCAAGAGTTGATCGACAATGGCCGACACCTCGCCGCGGCATCGCTGGCGATTGCTCAAACCGAACAGGAACTCGCCGACAAAGACCACACGAAATGGGCCGCTCGCCGCGTTCGTGTGCTGAAGAAGACTTGGGAACGGCACTACGAGCAACTTTCGCAGGCACTCGATTCTCGCTTAAAAACCCTGCACGAAACCACGAACGCGACCGAAGCCCGCCAACGCGAATGGCACGGGATTCTGGTGCCCGAACTGACAACAGCGATTCAATATGCGGCACACGACACGCGATCGATGGTGACACGCTACCGCGCTGAAAACCCGCCCGAAGAAGAACCACTGATCCTCTCGATCGCCGACGCCCGCCGGAAAATTTCCGACGAGCAACTGAAGGCGATGCGCACTGAAGCCACCGAACTCCTGAACACGACCCGCGCCGCGTAGACGCTTTGCTGTTCCATCGCCACCGAACATCGCTTACCATCGGAGAGAAGACATTCTCTCCTGTGTTTGGCGGGCAAAGTTATGCGTTGTGTTCTTGCGTGGGCGATCGTGCTTGCATCCGTGTCGAGCGCGATGGCGCAAAAAGAGTTCGGCTTCGATAATCGAAAAGCCTCCGGGCAGCCGTACCTGACCCCGGCGGAGACGGTCGCGAAGTTTGAAGTCGTGCCCGAGTTTGAGGTGAAACTCTTCGCGGGTGAACCGCTGTTGGCCAACCCGATCGCGTTTAGCATCGACGAACGCGGGCGGA